>JBEVJJ010000032.1:0-12065 GCA_040510255.1 Nitrospiraceae bacterium
GTGGAACGGGGAGGTAAGGATTGCCCTGATCCCTTACTGATCGGAAGCACCCCATTCGCTCGATCCAGGGCGATGCTGATGGTCTGTGAGAGATCGGACCGGCGAATCGGTTTCACAAGATAGCCTGCAAGGCCCAGATCGTAGGTTCTTGCAATGTCATCGGCCCAGCGGTCGGATGCCAACATAATGATGAACGGCCTAGCATGGCGAGGACTGGTCTGAATACGGGTTGCGATCTCAAATCCATCCATCTCCGGCATGCGGCAATCCACGAGCACCATATTAAAGGGTCTGCCGGCGGCTGCAGCCCGCGTGATTTCTTCCAATGCCTGCGAGCCATGGTCTGCGACCATTACCTCCGCGCCCCATGACGTCAACGTTTCGCGCAGAATCACCAAATTGATGGGAAAGTCGTCGACCGCTAGGATACGAAATCCGGTGAGCTTCGGGACTGAAGTGTCTGAATGGGTGGACGGAGATTGGATAGCCAACTGCACCGTGCAATGGAATGTGCTTCCACGCCCCTCTTGGCTGTCAACCCTGATCCATCCTCCCATCAACTGGGCGAGATGCTTCGAAATTGAAAGTCCCAGTCCCGTGCCTCCGTACGTTCTGGAAATGGAGTGATGGGCTTGAGTAAAGCTGTCAAAAATGGTTTCGCATTGGTCAGGAGGGACTCCTATCCCGGTGTCTGTGATTGAAAAACGAATGGTGCCTGCAACGGAAGCCTCTGGATCGACCGTGACTCGCATGACCACTGAACCCTTCTCGGTGAATTTGATGGCATTGCCGAGGAGGTTCACCAGAATCTGGTGTAGGCGATTGGGATCGCCGATCAACTTGCAGGGAACGTCAGCGGAGAGATGGCAAGCCAGGTCGAGCCCTTTCTCGTTCGCGCGCAGCGCCAGAATCTCGATCGCTTTGTCAATGAGATCACTTAAGTCAAAATCAACAATGTCCAATTCCAGATGCCCGGCTTCCACTTTCGAGAGATCGAGGATGTCGTTGATGAGGCTGAGTAAACTGCACCCAGCCCGGCGCACAACGCGCAAGTACTTCCGTTGCTCGGGGTTCAATTGCGTGTCCCAGAGCACGTCGGCCATGCCGATGATCGCGTTCATGGGCGTCCTGATTTCGTGACTCATGCTGGCCAAGAATTCGCTCTTGGCTCGATTGGCGACCTCAGCGGCCTCTTTCGCGAGACGCAAGGCTTGCTCGGCTTCGCGGCGTTCAGCGGCTTCCATCGCCAGTGTGACCATTGTGGCCAAGGAACTGGCAAAGTTTTCTTCGTCGACCGACCACGATCTTGGCCCGCCGACATGTTCGTTGCACAACACCCCCACAACCTGGCCTTTGCGACGAATAGGGGCATCAAGCATGGCGCCGATGTTCAAGGGAATAAGGTAGTTCTGCGCAAATTCGCATGTGCGAGAATCGCGACGGGCATCATGAGCGGCGATCGCGCGTTCTTCCACCTCTAACGCCTGAAAATAGGCCGGGTAGTGACGCGCTTCGAGAACCGTCCCGGATATATGCGAGTCTCGGGAGAGTTCATACAAGTCAAGCAGACGAATGGACAGGCGGTCGCTCTGAAACAACCAGACACTCATCCGCTCGACACCCAACGCGCGTCCGCCCGCCGATGTGATTGCTTGCAGAGCATGAATAAGGTCACCGCTATGAACCGCATTGCTCTTGGCTAATTCGAGCAAAGCATTCTGATGGCTCCTTAGAGCGCGCGTGCGCCGTGCTTGGATCAATGATACAGGGGTCGGGGGCTGTGAAGTTTGTTGGGACGTCGATGGAACAACGATTTGCGGCGGCGACTCGCTTGTTCCTATGCCTGGAAGCCCCTCTCGTTCATGAGCCGCACGAAGACTCTCAACAGGAGCCTGTGGAGTGGTTTGGTCGAGGCGCCGTTTCTTGCGGGTGGAAGGCTGTGATTTTGCCATGAACGCGTGGAGCGATCGACTGGATCACCGAGCAACATGAGTGATGGGGCAATCTCAGCTTGTCAGCGGAATAGTAAGGCGTGGTCTCAATCCTTGGGTGTGTTTTGCACCAAGGTTAGGACTCCGGCTTGCTTCGCACGATTTCTCCCATCCTGCTTGGCTTGATAGAGCGCCTGATCAGCGGCTCTAATGAGTTCTGTCGGCGCGGCGGACCGGCCGGGAACCGTGCTGGCAAAGCCGAGACTGATGGTTACCAATTCTCCACTGGGGTGTTTCATCTCCATCTCATGAACTTTTCGTCTCAGTGTTTCGGCAACCTGCGCGGCACCGTCAACAGTGGTGCCGGGCAGGACAATAACAAACTCATCACCGCCGTACCGGGCGACCAGGTCGCCAGGCCGATTCACCGCTCCGGATATGACACCAGCCACCTGTCGCAGACATTCGTCTCCGGCTTGATGCCCATTCGTATCGTTGTAGGACTTGAACTGATCGATATCGAGCATGATCAGAGAGAGAGGGGTATGTTCACGCACGGCGCGACGCCATTCCTGATCCAAAAAATCGTCGAACTGCCGGCGATTCGTAATGCCGGTTAGCCCATCCAGGCAGGAGAGACGGAGGAGCATTTGATTGGCTTCCTGAAGCTGGCGCATGACCTCGAGCAGTTCCTGTTCGCGTGCTCGACGTCGATCGATTTCATGGACGAGTCGCAAGACACACCGTACCCTGGTCAAGAGTTCAATTTTGCTGATCGGTTTGGCGATAAAATCCATTGCTCCCGCCGCAAACGCCAGTTGTAGATCGACGGGGTCAGTCTTGACCGTGACCATGATGATGGGAATATCCCGAAAGCGTTCAACAGCTTTGATTTGACGACATGCTTCAATGCCGTTCGTGGAAGGCATCACAATGTCCATGAGAATCAGATCGACGCGGGTCTGAGCCTGCTTGCCGCCGTCAAGACCGAGTTGGCGAAACGCCGCCGCGGCCGATTCTGCAACCAGGGTGTCTTCGTACCCAGCGTTTGTCAGGATCGATTGCAATAGCTGCCGGTCGTCCGGCGAATCATCGACGATCAGGATACCCATGTCATCCCTCTTCGCAACCAACGGTGTGAACCAGCCGAAATGGTATCAACTAGTCCCTATAAACACCAGGATAAAGCTTCTTTATACAGGGCCTACACAACCCGTGACTGAATTCGGCTTCCGAATGTTGCTGAATGTATTCCTCCAACTGTTGCCAGAATCCCTGATCATTCCGGATTTTTTTGCAGGCTGCGCAGATGGGAACGAGCCCCTTGAGCACTTTGACTTCGCGCAGAGCTCTCTGGAGGTCATCGTTACTTCGGCGTAGATCTTGTTCACGCGCTTTGCGACAGTCCATTTCCGCCTTCAGTGTCAGGGCAGACGTGACTCGGGCAAGCAGTTCAATGGGATTGACCGGCTTACTGATAAAGTCCATGGCGCCTGCGGCAAAGGCCGCTTGAAGATTGCCGACATCCGTCTTAGCCGTGACGACAATGACGGGAATGTCCCTGAAGCGGTCGATACTCTTGATATGTGCGCATGCCGTCACTCCATTCGTGCCCGGCATCATGAAATCCATCAGCACCAAATCGACGTCGCATGGCGAGGGGGCAAGGCTTGCTTCGCTGATACCCAGCTGCCTGTATGCGGACTCGGCCGATTCTGCCCCCAACAGGGCGGTGTGGCCGGCCTTCATGAGAATAGAGCGAAGCAACAGTTGTTGGTCAGACGAATCGTCGACGATTAGAATGCTCATATGCTGCTTGGCATCGATTCCGTCTGTTATGAAGGAAACGTGGAGCTCACTGCGTCGAACCGAAACGGATGATGATCGATGGACGGGTATTGAGTCATCAGGGGCTGACCGACTTGTGTGAGCAAGTATAGCAGTTGGGAGGGATTATGATTGGAGCCTGGTTCTGACCCGTTCGCTCACGTATTTCCCGTCCACGGTCTGTCCCGAGAGACGCGCCATCACCGCCCTCATGATCAGACCCATGTCTTTCAGGGATGCCCCCGTGTTGTCCTGTAATACACCATCGATAATCTTGTTGATTTCTTCGACGGAGGCCGGGCTGGGAAGGTATCCCTCGATGATGAGGATCTCTCGACGCTCTTTGTCCGCCAGGTCATCACGGTTGCCCTTCTCGAATTGTTCAACGGATTCCTTACGCTGTTTGATAAGGGCGGTCATGACGCGACTCATTTCTGCGTCGTCCAAATCCTTCTTAATTTCCATTTCCTTGTTGAGGACGGCTGCCTTAATCATGCGGATGACGTCCACGCGCAACTGATCCCGGGATTTCATCGCTAGCTTGAGGTCATCAGAAAGTCGTTCACGAAGGGACATGCGAACCTAACCTGTAAATATTTATCCATTCATCAGAATAGCGAGTTTGACGTTTTGAGTCAATTTCACGTGCCCTTCCTATGGTCGAGAGGACACTGTGAATCAATGGACAGGTGTTCCGAGCAGCAGCATCGTGGCGAAGATATCCAAGTTGAGAGCTGCTTGGGAGTCATCCATAATGATATCCTCATTCCGGGAGTTCGACTGTGTTCGTCAAACGTACATTTGTCAAGGAGGTCATGACATGAACGGATCAGAAAGCGAGGTTCTGCATCGGGTGACCCTCGGAGTCGTCTTGTGCGGGCTTCTGATCAGTGGACTCGCGATGATCACCGGTTGTTCGAGCGAACCCCCCAAAACGATGCAACAGCCGACTTCCGAGCAGGTCAGGGGAAATGCGGACAGGAGTTTCGACAAGCTGAAACAGGAAGAGCGTGAACGGAAAACGATAGGCCAATGATACCGAGAGTTCCCAACTGGCAACACAGGATAGGCAGGCTGAACGGTGCGTCGTGGAGGGATAGGTTATAGACCCTCGGGGACCGCCGGTTCAGGCCCGATTGACCCGTTCTCAAACTGTGGGTACCATGGAAGGGAAGGCTGAGATCAAGAAGAACCGGGGAGGTACCCCGAGGCCATGATGTGAACACGAGGTATCTCATGCATGCGATACCAAATAGATGGCAGGTGGCAAGGCAGACGATGAGACTGATCTGTATCCTCACGTGGATGACTTCATTGCTCTGCGTGTCTCCCTCGGCGGCGAAGGATCTTCTAGTTCCCAAGGAGCAAGCGACCACCGAATTCGAACCAACGGTCAGCCCGTCATTCGATGAACAAAAGAGGGGGGTTCCCCAGGCGATGTTTGTCTGGATCAAGATGGCCAAGGGTTATGAGGTGGAGTGGGACACGTTCGGTCGAAAAGGGTGGTATACGCAGGATCCTCGACTGAAACCGATCGATCCTGGAACGACAGCCTTTACCCCGGATACCGCAGCCGTCTTTATCGTCTTTGAGGTCGCGCCATTGGAAGATCCCGCTCAGTTTGGTGCGCAGTGGTTCGCGGTAGGGGAAGACGGCAAGCCGGCAGACGTACCTGTGGGTCAAGACACGCTCGAAGTCCCCGGGCATGAACGGTATGGATTTCTAGAACTGAAGAAACCCGCAGACCAGTGGTCCATAGGAAACTATCTCGTAAAGCTCTATATTACCTCCTTGGGTCAGCAGGCGTTTCATGCAGTCAATCAGGTAGGTACCATGCGATTTAGCATTGTTGATCCGAAATCTTCCACCGATCCTGCCGCCGTGAAGAAAGACCAGCCGAAAAGTTGAACGGTCATCCATGATGATTGCGTCATCCGGTCCGATCGAGAGGTGATCAGACGGGGTAGGGGAGACCTGTCAGTTCGAGTTATTGGGGGGGAGCAGGCGATGAAAACCAAAGAGAAGGATCCTGAGAAGCTGGCACTACTCTACGAGCGTTTCAGAGACGTGTGTCTGGTGGAGAAAGAAGTGTGGACCGAAATTTACATGCCGCGCGATATCAAACAAGGCGTGGCGGTTAGGACCAACATCCAAGATCTGTACGAGGTTCTGATTGAAGATCCGGCAGTCGAATCCGCGTTGGATGCCGGTATTCCGTGTGGAAAACAGGCGCTCGACGCCGTCATTCACGAATATCGTGATCAGATCAGCTTTCTAAAGAAGACCTGAACTCACCCTAATTGGAAGCGAGGACGCGCTCGACGTCCGTGATGACTTCATTCGACAATGGTTTCGTCCGATGGTGATAGCGGGCTACGACATTTCCCGAACGATCAATCAAATATTTCTGAAAATTCCATTCGACCTCTCCGGGAAAGGGACTTTGCTCCGTCAGATAGTGGTAGAGCGGATGTTTATCCTGCCCCTTGACGCTGATCTTGCTGAATAGCGGAAACGTTAAACTGTATTTGGTGAAACAAAAACTCTTGATTTCCGCGTCCGATCCAGGCTCCTGTTGTCCAAAATTGTTGGCAGGGAACGCGAGAATCTCCAATCCCTTCGCCTCATAGGTTTCAAACAGGTTTTGAAGTTCGGAGTATTGCGGAGTATTGCCGCAGAAACTTGCGGTATTGACGATCAGCAGGACTTTGCCCTTGAACTGGTCCAGTGGTACGGGTTTGCCGTCAATGTCGTTCAAGGTGAAGTCATACACAGTAGCCGTTTTTGCTGCCATGAGCCATCCTCCTTCTTGAAGCGCGTCTGCACCACCCGGCTCTGCAAAAATGGGCGAGGCGATGATCGTAACGGTCAGCATGAGAGTCCCACAGATCCAGTGCTGTGTGCGGTTCATGATCAACCTCCAGATTCTACGCCGCCTCGTTGTAAGGCCGCGATGCGCTCTTCAATAGGCGGATGGGTGGTAAATAGATGCATCATGCCGGAGGAGTTTCCGGATATCTTCATCGTCGCCAAGGCATCCCGCGACGTGTATTCGAACTGAGTCCGGTTCACCCATCGGCCGATCGACTGAAGGGCGGCGATCATCGAATCCTTCCCATACACCTTGGCAGAAAATGCATCAGCTGCGAACTCACGCCGACGCGAATGCCAACTCACCACCATCATGGCCAGGAAGGATAGGACGATCTGCAGCACAATGTAGACGACGAATGCCAGTATGGGATTGCCGGCTTGACCCTCCTCGCGATCATCTTGAGGGTGGCCGATAAATTGATAGACGAAATTGCTGATGTAATGGACGAACGTATTCATCAAGCCGGCGAGTACGGTGGTGGTGAACATATCCCCGTTGAATACATGCCCCATTTCATGGGCCAAAACCGCTTTGACCTCTGATTCCTTGAGATTATTCAACAAGCCGGTTGAGACAGCCACCATCGCGTTATTCTTCGTCGGCCCCGTTGCAAACGCATTGGGGTCCGGAGATTCATACACCCAGACTTCTGGCCTCGTGATATGCAGACGTTGGGCAATCTCCTGGACTGAGCCATAGATCACCTGCTCCGCATGGTTCCGCGGTTGAGTGATCTGATAGCAATCCAGCATGGCTCTGGCCGCCTGCTTCGAAAAAGCGAGGCTCAGGAATGCTCCGCCGAATCCGATCACCAGGGACCAGACCAGCAGCTGCTGGCTGAACACTCCTCGAACGTCGATTCCGAATGCCGGCAACACGACGTTGATCAGGATATTGGCCGTGATAGAGAGGGTCAGATAGATGAGAAAATTCGCAATCAAAAACAGACCGATCCCTTTTAACCCTTTCATGTAGTTTCTCCTCTAATGCTGCGCCATGCGCGTTTCGAAGAATGACACCGGCCGTTCGACACACGCTGATGCATTATACAAGCCCAAAGTCCAAAATTCATCGGAGACGGAAGTGAATTCACGCTGAGTCAGATAATACTCCGAATGGAACTCGTCAAGGCCATCGAAGTATCCGGAAAGGTATGGGATTACTGTTGTGCGTACCGGTCACGACCTAATAGGGGATGACGCGGTGTTGTTGACCAGGTCTCACGGTTCTGTTAGAAGGAGCCTAGGTGGCTTTCAGGGTATCGAATGGACCACAGGCCTCGATTTTTCCTTGTGTCCTTGATGCTTGGCGCGATTCTATCGGCTGCCGGCAATGCCGAAGAATTCAGAAGCGGGCAGCCTACGATTGTCGCCTTTGGTGAGGACGGTGTCCAGCGAGTGACGATCGTGCTCGACAGTTACTCGTATTCGCCCGACCATATTGTCGTACAAGCGGGGAAACCAGTAGAGTTGATCTTGACCAGCATCACAACGATTACCCCGCACAACTTTGTCATTAAGGACCGCGACGCAGACATCTCGATTGACCGGGATGTAAGTGCAGGGAAGACCCTTACCGTTCAGTTTACCCCCATGCAGAAAGGGGTGTTTGCGTTTTTCTGCGACAAGAAATTGCTTTTCTTTGCCAGTCATCGCGAAAAGGGAATGGAAGGCAAACTGGAAGTCCGTTAGAAGGTTCTCCCACGTCTATCGATCCCCCCAGACACGACCTGCTCGTTGATATCCTCAAGCACGTTTCACGGTCCTTCTATTTGACGTTGAATGTGCTGCCATGGAATGTTCGGGACCAAATGGGGTTGTCCTATCTGTTCGCCCGGGCTGCGGACACGATTGCGGATAGCGATCTCATCGATCGTCATCAACGGCTGGAGCTTCTCCACCAATTTCGACAACAATTCGTCGGAGACCAGGTCGACTGGAAGAGTATCCAGACGATTCAGGCCGCGCTGCTGCCCTATCAACAGGAATCCGCCGAGCGCATGTTGCTTCAACGACTCGAAGATTGTTTCCGAACATATCGTCGGTTTTCGGAGGAAGATCGACAAAGAATTCGCGAGCTTATGAGCACGCTCCCGAACGGAATGGAAATGGATCTGATCCGCTTTCAGAACGAGACGGGACGCAAGGTGGCCGCCTTGGCGACCATGGCGGAGTTGGACCGATACACCTATTTTGTTGCAGGATGTGTCGGGGAATTCTGGACGAAGATGGTATGCGCGCACCGTCGTGCCATGGTGGGTTGGGATGTGGCCAAGATGTCGATAGTCGGGGTCAGGTTCGGGAAGGGATTACAACTCACAAACATTCTCAAGGACTTGGCGCGGGATCTTCAGAAGGGTCGTTGTTACATTCCGGAAGAGATCCTCAGGGATGCTGGTCTAGGGCCAATGGATCTGTTGAGCGTGAACAATCTGCCTCTCCTGCGACCTGTACTCCGTCATCTTATTGGAATCGCCGTGGACCATCTTGATCAGGGATGGGCATATACCCTGGCGATCCCTCGGCGGGAGATCCGCCAACGACTGGCCTGCATGTGGCCGATTCTGCTCGCCGGTGAAACGCTCAAGCGGGTTTCGAGATCGAACGAACTGCTCGATCCTACCGTGAATGTGAAGGCGCCTCGAGGAGTCGTTTATCGGATTATGGCCATGACAACCCTTTCCGGGGGTTGCGGTTCAATTGGAACGGCCTATTGGGGGCATCTCAGAAAACAGATTGTATGAATTCGGAGATCGAATAGAATCTGGGAGCTTGCGAGGGTGATCTCGGATTGTAGGGAGGAATCATGCCGATCAAAAAGGGATCTGCGAAAGTTCATCTCACGTCGACTCACAATGCGACGCAATGGGACATCGTCTTGAAGGTTTGGAACCAGTCATCCGAGCATGCCAGTGCGTCGCGTCGCAATGCTCTGATCACCAAGGTCGAACTGCTCGGCCTTTCCAGCCTGTCCACCAAACTCACACCCAAGAAGGTGACCGATCGGTATGGAAATGACATCACATCCCTTTGGCCGAATGGCAATTTATCCGACGACAGCGTGGGTTTCCTGGGGTATAGCGAAAGATCAGAGTCGTCCGGAACCATCTGGGGTTTACACGCCGGAATCTATGATGCGCGGTGTGATAACAAACCGGCTTGCGACTCATCGCGACTCCGCACTTACAAGAGTTCGACCCCGCCCTTCTTGATGGTGTACGAATATATTGTAGGCCCGGTCAGTTTTTCGTTCTCACTGAACAATTTTATCCCTCCCGGAACCCTTCGAGTGACCTTTGGATTCATCGGTGGCAGGAGCGGCGCCAAGATTCCTGATGAGGAGCCAGTCGTGATTCAACTGACCTAGACGCGTTTCCAGATGATGAATGGTCGGCCCTCAAGGTGGTGGCTCAATCGACCAGAAGAAGGAAGCCTCTGTCCCTCGCACATGACAGATGAACCTCCGCTGTGCTGGCTCCTTAGCGTTTTTGTGGCAGGAGGACTTTCTCTCCCTTGCGATATACGGAGTAAATGGCATGAGACGGGCAGGCATCGAGGCATAGGCGGCAGGATTCCAAACAACGGGATGAGTCAAATTTGAACGGCGGCGTCGACAGCCATGCCCCAGTTGGACACACGGGGATGCACACGGCCTGATGAGTGCACCGGTCTGGGTGCCGGATCAGGTGATCGCGGATAATCATCATCGGTTTCACTCCTTCAAAAAGACCCTGCGAAAAAATCTCGAACATGTTCTTGGGACGATCGTCACTCACTTCCACTCTTTCACCAATTCCTTCAGCCGATCTTTGAGTTCAGGGATCTGAGGGAGGTTGTTGTGAATCGCTCCGATAATATTCTCCAGACGCGCAGCACGCTGCGCCGCTTTGTCTTTTGCGGCTAAACGATCATATTCAGCGTAGGCCTGCGGGTGTTTTGGCTCGAGGTGATGGCGAGCATGGTGTAATGCCTCCCGCAAGTCTGATGGATCCGGGTTCAATGGCGCTGTGACCACAAACGAGCCGTCATCGAATACCAGTACGGCAGCCCCCGCCGTTCCTTTGATCGAGGTGACGTGCTCAATCGTCTTTCCAACCAGAGAATCCCAGTTCAGGCTGAGACCGGGAAACTTCTTCATGAAGGCAACCTTTTCCATATTCGCCTTCCACTTTTCCTCGGGTGGCATACGAACCTCGCGAATGGGAAAGCGGAACCTTAGGGGAGCAGCGGCGATAGTGTAGGTGGCGCCGGGTGATTGGGCATGAGCAGGCGCTCGACAATTTCTCCCCTCATCACGTGACGCTCAACGATTTCCGTCACATCGGCTTCGGACCCCACCCAATACCAGACGCCTTCGGGATAGATGACAACTGAAGGGCCATATTCGCAGTGATCAAGACAGCCCGCTTTATTGGCTCTTACCCGTCCTTTCAGCCCCACGCGCTCGACTTCCTTCTTGAAAAAAGCGTGCAGACGCTCTGACCCCTGGTTGGCGCAGCACCCGCGGGGATCATCCTTGGCCCGCTGGTTGATGCACACGAAAAGGTGTCGCTCGAACCCGTTCATCCCTTCAATCCTTCCCGTCCAGTGGTTCGGAGCCTATGCGCAGGCATGGAATCGGTCGAGGAGTTGCTGCACGTCCGAACGGTTGAGTAAGGGGGATTCACCCTGATGCCCTTCGGCAATGGCGGCGATCTCTCTGAGGCGTAGCTGTGCGCGTTGTCGTTCGTCCTCGTGAGAAAATGCCGATGACTGTCCACTCGACATTTTATCGAATTCAGCTCGAATGTCGCGGAGGTCCCGTTGGAGATTTTTTAACATGGAACACGGCTCACAGTACCATTTAGGGCTTTGGTCGGCAGACGGGGACAATCGATCATACGGACGTCCAAAAAAATCTTTGCCCAGCGAAAGTTTCATGAGCGCTCTTCCTTTGGCCCCGCATGCGTTGCATGAACCTGCGCCGTCCATAGATCATCCTCTCACATGAGGTCATAGCCTAGTGGCGTGAAAATCTTACCGCACCGATCTTCGGAATGTCCACTTCGGAACGCCACGATTGCTTTGCAGGTCGTATTCGATTCGCGTGTATAATGCAGGTACGACAAGAAAGTTGGACGATCCTGATAGGTGAGAGGGCTTACATGCTACTCGGCGTACCGAAGGAAATCAAAGACCATGAATATCGCGTGGGTGTGACGCCGGATGGCGTGCGAACTCTGCGCGAAGCAGGCCATGAGATCCTGGTAGAGGCTTCCGCCGGTCTCGGCAGCGGATTCACCGATGAGGAGTACAGACGAGCCGGCGCACGCACAGCGACCTCCAAAGAGGAAGTGTTTAGCCAAGCCGCTCTTATCGTGAAGGTCAAGGAGCCGCAGTTGCCTGAATGTCCGTTGTTTCGCCCCGGACAACTCCTATTTACGTACTTACATT
>JBEVJJ010000033.1:0-63438 GCA_040510255.1 Nitrospiraceae bacterium
GAGAAGTCGAACCCGCCCATTCTCATTTCGATCCGATTGCCGATCATATGTCTGGTCTGATTCGAGTGTTTGGCAGTGCCCAGACCCTGTCCGGCATTGTCGAGCGAACTATAGTTATTCTTGTAATAGACATAGAAGGGCTCGATCACCATTCCGGGAACCATCTTCAACTGGTTATAGAAAATAATCATATCGGCATCGCGGTTGGCATCATTACCCACTGCGTTGATCGGACCGCCCGGAGTCCCAACACCACCGGCGATGTTGGGGCCACCGCTGCCGACCGGCGCTGCCTGCGGAATATCTGATTCAGAGTTTCTGAACCACCCGAGGTAGCTGTCAAAATTCTTCGTTTGATACGCGAACATCACACCGTCGTGTGAATAGCCCGTGTTCGCCCAGTCGAAGTGGCCGAATAGGGAGTGATTACCAAAGATCACATACTGACGACCAACCTTCATGCTGAGGCCCTGAACGCCGGCCAGATTCCTCACCAACATATAGGCGGCACGGACACCTAAGCGACATTGACCAGCAGCTGCGTTGCCGCAATTGTGGTTGAGTGGATCTCCACCATTTCCCGCATTGGTGGCCGATCCGTTGCCTCCCCATGTCGCTGCATCGATGATTTCTATATAGAAGTTGACGTCCGGCGAGAGGTCATACCCGATACCGAGACGGACCCACTGTTGCACGAAGAAATCGTTTCCCTTGTTTCCCCCGGTAGGCGCAACTCCTCGAGCGTTCGCCCCACCAAATGAATTACAGACGCCACCCGCTAGAATCTGCCCACCGAAGCAGGTATTGTTCCGCATTTCCGGACGCACGCGCAGATCGGCGCGTAACCAAAGATTCTTGATATCGAAATTGCGACCGATGACTGGATCGTAAAGCTCATAGCCTTCTTTTTGAGGCATGTTGCGCGGGATTGCTGGCAGGTTTGTGATGCGTTCGCCCGGGGGTAGTTGAAACCCCGCGAAGGCAGGCATCGAAACGAACTGCAGGACTATCGCCGCTGTAGCTGCGGCCATCGTGGCCAAACGGGCCCACCGTTTTCGTCCATTGATGCTTGTCATAGCGTTCCTCCTGTGAATTGGATGGCAGCCTTCCTTGTCCCACCAACTCCGGCTGCTGACTTATATATCCAACCGCTGTTGCACTATGAAGCACGTATGTTGACTCTTATCTCACCGGAGACATGGTGCCCACCACCCCGGTTTTCTTGTGTGCGCTCTCCCAACTCAACTTCTGAGTTGTGATGACGTCGGCCACCTCCCTTCAAAAAAATCCATGTTTCTCAGCCCTTACACTTGTCTCGGCAACCCCGATTCCTCCGCCGCCTTTTCCACGCCACTGGTCGCCGTATTGATTTCGTCTTCGGCTTCCTTCATGGAGGCCTGGAAGTCCTGTTCCACCATTTTCACCTCTTGCTGTATCATGTTTAGCTCGGGCTCGACAGTTTTTTTCAAATCCTCCGCGGTCTCCTTGAATCCCTTGACCGCCTTCCCCACCTGTCGCCCGATTTCCGGTAACTGTTTTGGTCCGAAGAGCAGAAACGCAATAATGAGAATGATGAGGATTTCGCCGGCGCCGAGACCAAACATGGTTCATTCGCTCACAAGCCGAATGTCTTGGGCTCTCCTCTAATCTTTCATCCTTGCGTCGCACGATGAGGTGGCACAGCCCCCGCCTGCTGATCTGCTGGCGGAGCCGTGGGCTGAACCGGTTGCTGGATCTGAGCTGGGGGAACTGTAGGAGACTGCTCCGAGGGTGACGCGGTCACATCGATGGCATCCGCTTCGTTGACGGACTTCTTGAACCCCTTGATGGCTTTTCCTAAACCTTCTCCGAGTTGGGGAATTTTCCCGGCACCGAAGATGATGAGCACGATGATCAAAATGAGAAGCAGTTCCATCCATCCAAATGAGCCAAACATGGTGTGACAAGCTCCTTATGACCGTTCCGCTTCCAAGGGGTCCGTTGGAAGGGGAGACGTTGAGACAGACTGCCCGCCGACCTCGCTCCCTGCGTTTCGCAGCATCGACCTCCACGAAAATTGACCTTCACAGGTGTGGTCCTGAAAATTGGCGCAGAGGCTATAGAACTTCCTTCAAATAGTCAAGCATATTCTCTAGGAAACCTCAAGACTTCGATCTCACGATCCGGAAAGAGAGGAGAGGACTTAGGGACGGAAGAAGAAATGATAGTACTCAACGGGACCAGCTGGAGCACCGAGCGCCATCATAATTGACTCACGGTCGTAGCCGAGCGACTCAAGGTCTTTTTGGGCTCGCACGACTTCACCCTCTGTCAAATACGCCACCGTATCGGGCAGCCCATTGCGCTTGAGGGAACGGAGCGTCTGTTGCAGCTCGTGACGTTCATGCGGCGGAGCCTCCTCTCGCAAGGGAAAATCCAGCTGCCGCTCATACGGGCTGTCATACGTCCCGTTCAGCGCCTGGATTGTACGGATGGTCAAGCGGTCCAGTTCCCACGAATGGGCCACACTTCCCACCTGAGGATGGCAGGCCAATACATCCATCAATGTCATGACATTCGTCGATAGGCGGCTGCCGACGAACTCTCTCTGCAGTTCAAGGACCATGGATGACAGTCCTAAATGTTTCGCCACCGCTTCGGCCAGAACAAAATTGATCATAAAGCTGTATTGGCCTCCGAATTGGCCGTAGCAGGGTTTCTCCGGATCGTTGAGCACCTTCATGTCGGACGTCCCCGCGTCGAAACTGCTGAACCCGATCGCATTTGGAGCCAAAAGGCGTTTGGCCTCCTTGATTGTCGCGAATGCACCCAAGTTTACTGGGACAAGCACTTGCTCATCGATCGATCGAAGGAACTCTGAAATGGTCTTCCGGTATGGAACATCTTTCCATTCAACCTTGTGATACTCCTTCTCCCAGATAAGATCGTCGAAAAAGGGAGGAAATTTTTTCAGTCTCTCGGCGTCTCTGACATCAAACGCCTGCACAAATTCCGACCAATTTGGGACTGCGGCTGCCTTATCCTCACTCAGATTGGGCCTCATATGCTCCTCTTCGACGTCACCCCCTTTCTTTACTAGCAGCTTCGTCGGGAGGTCATTCCACAACTCGGTACAGATAATCCGATCGACGGACCCCTCTTTGACACTCTGTAACTGTTGGGCATCGCCACATAGCGCTTCGATACGATCGCGGTGCGCCGCAAGATCAGGATGTTGTTTGGCGGATTCAAGGGTACCTGGGTGGCTGTCGACCATGAGGTATCGGACTCGCCGATACACGAGTCCATCGCGATCAACGGTCTTGAGACGAGTCAGAAAACAGGCGGCAAGGTTTCCGTTTCCAGGCCCCCACTCCATGATAGTGAGTGTGGAGGGGTCTGGGGTACCAGTCGCTGCATTGGATGTTCCCAACCCAGGACCACGTTTCAGGAGGGGCGCATCTCGCTTTACGACCTTGTCATAGTAATCATCGGCTAATGCGTGAGCGAGTCGATAATCGGCTGAGGCGAATGTCTGGTAAAACCGGCGGAGCTCATTTCCCCGCAGGCGATAAAACAAATGATTGATGTGCTCTTGCCAGGCATCAACCGGCCGATACTCTCCGATCGGTTGAGGTAGGGTATCAAGATCTTGTAATTCGCCGCCTGTGCGATCCATTTTCCGCTTTCCGACGGAATGCAAATTCTAACAGGTTGCGATTTTACGTCGCAACCCTGAAGCCTCCGCCAATGACAGGTGTCTTCGGCTATCCTTGACAGTGACGACCAGCCAGGTGTACCACGTCATTATGGAAGACTATCGCTTCCGCCTGCCGATCCGGTATGGGTCGTGTGTGCTTACCCTGGTTATGTTGCACTATTTCCACGTCGATCCGTTCTTGGCTGGTGCTGAGGAACTCCCCTTGACCCGTAATATTCCGATTCCTGATTTTCAAAACCGGACGTCAGATACCAAAACCTATGACTTTGACGCCCCTCCGGAAGGAATGTTCCGCTCCATCGTCCTATCCGAAACATTCGAAGAAGAGATGGGCTTTCAGCGGACTCATGAGATTGTTCCTGTCCGACCTACAGACCAATTTCACACCCATTCGGCCCCTGTGTTCATCGTCTTCAAACTTCACCAACACTATCAGTCGTTCCAGTTGTTCGGCCTATGCTATCCGGAGGAGGTTCCCGGCCTAGATGGGAACGCCGTCGTGAGCCAGGATGCGATGTACATCGCGCTGGAGGATGATACGGGATATCTCAAATTGCTGCCGCCACAAGGTGGATGGAAGGCCGGACGGTATAAAGTTCGTATTCACGCGGGCGAGCAGGTCAACGATATGTCGCTGATGGGTACCATGCGCTTTGAAATTACGCAAGCTGACCGGAGTATAGCACACCCCGTCAATTGATCTTTCAGCCAATGTTGATGCAAGCTGCTCAGCGCACGGCTGCCAACGACCGGAACCCTCAGTAAGTACGGTACGATTCTTTTTGTTCCATTTGTGGCAACCTACGGGCGTCGCAACATGAGGTGAAATTCACATCTCACCTCGAGCATACGTGCCGATCCGCGAGGTTTGACCCTTGCTTGCGACGTTCTGTAAAATGCCTTGATGCTCGTGTACCTTTGTCGAATAAGACGTCTTCCTTCATGACTGAGGCTTCATGACTGAGGCTTCACGCCCATGGACGTCGATCGTCATCCCGATAAAGGATGAGCAAGAAAACCTAATCCCCCTAACCGAACAACTGATGAAAGTACTGGAAGCCAGGGACGAGTCCCGGTTTGCTTCCTTTGAGATTCTTTATATTGATGATGGCAGCACAGACGGAAGCGCTGCCCTACTCGATTCCCTAGCGCTTCAACATCCTCAGGTTCGCGTGCTCCATTTCGATCGCAACTACGGACAATCCTCCGCGTTCGCTGCGGGATTCAAGCATTCGACAGGGGCATTGGTCATCACAATGGACGGTGACCTCCAGAACGATCCAAATGATATCGAAACCTTGTTACCCTATACAAAACAATTCGATCTGGTGTGTGGATGGCGTACCACTCGCCACGACAGCCTGATTCGCACACTCTCATCTCGCATTGCCAACGGCGTGCGCAGCGCAGTGACGGGAGACAATGTCCATGATACTGGCTGCTCTTTGAAGATTTTTAGGCGTGCCGTCGTGGAAAAGCTGCAACTGTTCGAAGGGATGCATCGTTTCTTCCCGGCGCTTGCGCTCATGCAGGGCTTTACCATTACCGAAGTCCCAGTGCGTCATTACCCTCGCACTCATGGCACTTCGAAGTATGGCGTTGGTAATCGCCTCTTTAAGGGGTTGTACGACTTGGTGGCCGTTCGCTGGATGCAACACCGCTGCCTTCGTTATCGATTTCGCACGCCAATTACTCCTTCATAGCACCCGCATTTGTTGGAGCCCCTGTGATGTCGATAGAAACAATTTGGCTCGCTATCGGTTTCCTCGGTCAAGGGGTGTTCTTCACGCGTTGGGTTGTACAATGGGTGGCGTCTGAGCGCAGCGCGGCCAGTCGCGTTCCTACCGCGTTCTGGTACATGAGTTTGATCGGTGGACTGATCACTCTTGCCTATGCAATCTATCGAAGAGATCCGGTCTTTATTGCAGGTCAGAGCGTGGGTGCATTCGTCTATATTCGCAACCTAATGCTGATCAAAAGACCCAGTCACGCCGACCCTTCCACTCCATCCCCGATCACGAAGACCTGATGGGCCCCATGGATTTCTCATCCGATCAGAAGTCCGATTCGTCCGGCGCAGTGCGACAACCACTTCAGTTGTTTCTCTTGCTCGTGTTGGCTGGCGTCCTGTTCTTCCTCGGCCTGGGAGCGATCGGACTCACGGATCGCGATGAGGGTCGCAATGCCGAGGCCAGCCGGGAAATGTATGAACGTGGAGAATGGGTGAGCCCGACCTTCAACTATGAGCCACGTTTCGCGAAGCCAGCGTTGGTCTATTGGCTCATGAGCTTGTCGTACCACATGTTCGGAGTGAACGAATTCTCGGCTCGGTTTCCGTCCGCCGTTTTCGGCATGGGTCTCATCGTCCTTCAGTATCTGTTTCTCGCTCGCTCCCGGGGACCAGTGGTCGCCCTGTTCGGAGCAGCCATGCTGCTATTGAACGTACAAATTCTCGGCCTCGGACGCATGGCCTTAACTGACAGTGCCCTCATTTTTTTCATCGCCTTGTCTCTCTATGGCTTCTGGCTTGGCTTTTATGGAGAGGGTCGAGCACGGCATTGGATGTGGATATTCTATGTGGGTATGGCATTGGCTACCCTCACGAAAGGCCCCGTTGGATTTCTCATTCCGCTCGTCACTGTCAGTCTCTATCTTTTTCTTGTGACCGAGTGGGCCGGATTTTGGAAACGCGGTCTCCCTATAGCAGGTCCCCTCATTTTCCTGCTTCTAGCATTGCCTTGGTATGTCGCCATGCTGATGATTCATGGCAAGCAGTATGTCAGTTCAGCTCAAGCGGACACGGTCGGGCGATTTTCGGAAGCCATGGAAGGTCACGGCGGGACTCCATTGTTCTACGTTCCCGTTTTCCTGGTGGGATTTTTCCCTTGGAGTGGATGGCTGCCATTTGCATGGTACCAAGCCTTCGAGAGCTGGCGTGTTGCCTGGAAGCAGGACAAACGTTCGGTGACGTTAAAACTAGACTGGTTTGCCGCGATCTGGTTTCTTGCGGGACTGGTTTTCTTTAGCCTGTCCTCTACCCGCCTTCCCCACTATATTGCACCCTTGTTCCCTGCAGCTGCGATCCTGACCGCATCGTTCTGGTATCGATGCGTAAGCGAGGTGACGGTTCCCGGAGAACGTGCCGCAATTCACATCATGACCGCGCTCGGGTATGTCCTGGCACTTGCGTTTGCCTGCCTTCCGTCTTTATACGCGCAGTTTGTCTTGAAATTGGTGAAGGAGTTTCCTGCCGCGGCTCAGATGGACGTCGGGAATGGTCCGTACATCATCGCTTTCATTCTTCTCATAGGAATGGCGCTGGTAAGTTATTTCGGATTGAGTGAATCGCGACGGCCCGCCGCATTTTGGGCGGCCGGTGCCTCTTTGGCGATGGTAGTGCTGGTCATCACGCAATTTATCTTGCCCCTTTTGAATCATTACTATCTTGAACCGCCGCAGCAACTAGCGGAGGTGGCCGGGCTCAACCTAGGACGCGAGGATCGACTCATCGTGTATGGCCAACCACGGCCCTCACTCGTCTTTTATGCGCGACGGAAAGCAATCATGGTCCCTATGAACGAAGAAGGGAACATCATACAGTATCTAAATCATTCGGGTCGAACGATGCTACTGCTGCCGCAAGCCATGAGAGGCAGGTTGCCGGTTGAGACCATGGACTATTCGGTCGTCCTTCAGCGCTATGGGTATATTCTTCTCTCGAGTCAGTCTATGGTTCGGACTCCACCACCAACCGAGCCGCCCAATTCTCCACCCATGCGTATTCCTGGTCACTAGCCGGTCCAGGAGCGTCCGCTCATTGAATCGGGATGATTCCCTTTAACCGCAGAGTCAATATGAGCAGCAGTGCCAACCCGATGGCATAGAGACATTCCTTGGAGACCGAGCCTTCCTTAACCGGGTCTTGCCTGTCCGTCTGGACCGTGCAGTTGCCCAGCCATCGAGCCATCACTGTAAGAATGGTTACTCCTATCACCACAAAGGAACCGGTAGCACACGCAAATCCCAGTCCAATAAGGACGGTAATCTTCTGGTGACTCACATTCCTGATGCCTAGTCGCCATTCATAGAGGCGGGACCATCTACTGATGAGGCCAAGAACGATCAAAGCAATTCCCACAATGCTGAGAACCTCATTGCTCCTTTGGTCCTGAACACGATGAAAAATGATCCATATCGTGCTAGTAACGATGACCACCGCTGGGATCACGTTCGTGATGGCGCATGATAGTGATCTCCTCCAGTCACCCAAGGGATGCGCCAAGACAGTCCCAACGATATATCCGGTCGCCATCCCGGCTACCACGTCAGTCACAAAATGGGATCCTCGCCATACACGGCTCATTGCAACCAATGTGGCTAAACCGAACATGGGCCAAGCGGTCCAAGGAAAATGTTTCGCGAATACGGCCGCAACGGCAAATGATGTCGACGAGTGGCCCGACGGCAGGGAATCCAACCCCAAGTCCCAGGATGGCCACCAGAGCCATTCATCAGAATGCGTGAATCGGGGTCTAGGACGCCCGATGAGGTGCTTGAGACCAGTCACGAGCAACGCTACGCAAACATGAGCCAGCAGGCTCTCGGTCCCTGCTCGTAGAAATTTCGGCCACCCCTTCAACCAGCCAATCCCCAGAACAGTCAAACTGACGGCAATGAGCGTGCCTCCATTTCCAATTTGGTCCCCAAGGTCTCCCAGTTTCTGCACTGACGACGACAAGTTCAGAGAACGTAGAAAGCGGAGGAGAGGAAGGTCGATCTGCAGAAGGGCTATCCCACAGGCTGCGAGGGTCAGAAGACACAGCCCAACAGACAGAGAGGAAGGGGTTGAAGCAACCGAATGAGAGTGGACGGAGGATGTGGTGTGATTAGTCAGGCGGGCGCCCGATTCCGTCATGGTACCCAGTCAGCCAGAAAGACATTGAACTCTCCGGGGCTCTTGGCGCCGCGGTCCGACACCCAGACGAGTTTCTTGTGGTCTGGAGACCACATCGGAAAACTGTTGAAGTTACCCTGAAAGGTCAGGCGCTCGAACTCGGTTCCATCGTCCTTGATACCATACAGATGAAAAGATGGGCGGCCGCTTCCTCCTCCTCTGGTTTCGGTATTGGAGGAGAAGACAATGTGCCGGCCATCAGGATAGAAAGAGGGCGCAAAATTCGAGGCACCATTGGCCGTCACTTGACGCTTTTCCGACCCGTCCGCATTCATCACAAAAATTTCCAATTGCCCCGGCTCCACAAGTCCTTGCGCCAACAGAGCTTGGTATCGCTCCAATTCCTCAGGCGAATGTACGTGCTGCGCACGATAGACGATACGCTGACTATCCGGGGAAAAGAATGGCCCGCCGTCATACCCTGGGTCATTGGTCAGCCGGCGCACATGCGTGCCATCGATATTCATTGCGTAGATGTCCAGATCCCCATCGCGGACGGAAGTCCAGACAATTGTCTTGCCATCCGGCGAGATCGTTGCTTCAGCGTCGTACCCTGGGGTGTTCGTCAGACGCTGCATCCCCTGCCCGTCTATCTTTACTGAAAAGATATCGTAGTCGTCCAGAGCCCAACGGTAGCTTCCATCCCGCTTCGGTTTGGGAGGACACATCGGGCTCTTGAGATGGGTCGACGAATACAAGACCCGTCGATTCCCCGGGAAAAAATATCCACACGTCGTCACGCCTACACCTGTGCTGACCATTCGAATTTTTCCACTATCTAGGTCCATCACATACATTTGATAACAACCGAGCGGCGTGTCGGCAGGGGTCAAGACATCCGCATACGTGCCTGTTGTCCACTTGTTTGTTGATTGAAAAATAAGCTGTGTACCGTCAAAGGAAAAATATGCTTCTGCATTCTGGCGACCGACGGTCAACTGTCGAACGTTCTTCAAATGACGTTCTGCCGGAACGCTTTCAATGATTGAGCTTTCCTTGCTAGCTGCGACTTCGGTTCTCAGAATCCCGAGACAACTGAGCCCAATCCCCAATGCGATCGCAATCCCACCTTTACCGATGGCCAAAAATCACCTCGCTCGCCGCAGTCGTGTCCCATTCCCCTCGTGCCACGACTGAGCCCTCGTCAAAGACCACATAACTTTGCCATCCGTAGAAAAACAAAAGCCTTGTCATTTTGGCAACAGCCTCCGCTGTGTTTCCATATACGAAGGTCAAGACGCTTCCTCGCAGATGGCGTCTGGAACATGAAACCACGACCGCAAAAGTCGGGCCGTTGTACGTATGACCAGCCACGCGGAACCCCGACTCCGTCACCGCAAACCTCTCACCACAACTCTCTCGTATCAGCTCCGCCGGTACCGAATCCGGAGCATGGCCAAGCAGTAGGATCGAGCCATCCTCGTCGAGAGTTGGCTTAGCTGTAGCCATAATACGAGTTCTCTCGCCTTCGGGCTTCATTCCCTCCTGCACCTTGACTCGTTGGATGATGCCAGCGAATGGTGTTCGATCAACGGATTCGCCGGAGAATTGGATAATAGTCCGACGTGGGTCGGTCACAAACAGGTTTAGCATGGCCGGAAGTTCATCCCGCTCGAGACGTCGAAATAGGTGAAATTCTGGATCAACGATCAGGGTCTGAGGAACAAACGACGTCGTGATTGACGCGCTCTGTTCAGCAGCCGCTAGGAGTATATGTTCTATCGCACGTGATCCATTTTCATTCTTAAGCCCCACATCAACCGGGATTCGATATGAGGCATTTTTCTGAATAAGTGTGACATTCGATTCATACGAAGGGGCCCCACTCGAGGAACGCGCCGCCTGTCGGACTCGCGCTTCAGTCACAATCAGTTGCGGCGCACCAGAACGCTCCACCCATTGGCCAAAGAACCATCGGAGATCTTGTCCCGTTACGCGGGTGAAGACTCTCTCAACATCACTCCAGTCCACGTAGGAACCCATACCTTCATTCACTAAAGCTTTCAAACCACTCCAGAACTTGCTCTCCCCTATCTCACGCCGGAGCATATGGAAGACCATGGCGGCTTTCTGATATCCAATGGCATTGTCTTTTTCGTCAGTTTTCCGGGTAAATCGGGCTACAGGATAATCCTGGTCCCGTTTCACATACACCGCATATCCGAATAGCATCAAACGACGTTGCTCCTTCGCCTGCACTTCGTCTCCTATCAGTTCATGATAGTAATAATTCGTCAGATACGTTGTAAGCCCTTCTACCCAGTTTGCACTATCGTGACGGTTATAGACCCCGTTCCCAATCCACGAATGCACAATTTCATGACCCAATGCATACGGCTGGGTATAGTGCCGCTTGATGATGGCGGCCCCAAGCAAGGTAAAAGAGGGCATGCCAAGTCCTGAAGAGAAGAAATTCTCGACGACTGCAAACTTCGGAAACGGATACGGACCCAACAAGGGAATGTAAGCATCAAGATATCTCGCACAGGCATCGAGATATTCATCCGCCAAATGCGCATCCTCTTTGAACAAATACGCTCCAAGGCCAATCGATTGTCCGTTGGTCGCCTTCCACTCACGTGTCCTTACGACAAATTGATTGGCGGCAAGAGTGAGCGCTTCGTTCTTCGTCGGAACACTCCATTGACCGGGGGAACGACCTTCAACCCCTTGACTGATGCTTACCCAGTTTGGCGGAAGCCTCACCGCGAGTTCATACGACGCGAGTGAGTCTGAAATGTCCGGGTACCAACGGCTTTCACTACCAAGGTACACTCCTTCAGGACCTATGTGGCCAGCAGTTTCGCTGGGTGTCACGAATCGGAGATGTCGCGGATCCCGCGGTGGGTCATTCACAGGCCCGCTATACCGCCACTTGATCGTCCAACGAGGCCGTGAGTCGGGCAAGTGGAT
Source organism: Nitrospiraceae bacterium (assembly GCA_040510255.1). GTDB lineage: Bacteria > Nitrospirota > Nitrospiria > Nitrospirales > Nitrospiraceae > DASSBQ01. The sequence continues at coordinate 11,568 of JBEVJJ010000033.1, forward strand.
TGTCACTAGATCACCTTCATAGCGGTCGAATTCCAGCACGACATCCCTATCGGCGACCCCATCCGAGATGACAGCTGAGACACGCTCTATGGAAAGGGAAGGAGCAAGAGAGAAGACGACAATTCGCCGGCTATCCGGTACGTTGACTTGCGCTAGATCCGAACCAATAAGTTCATGTGAGTCGGGGCGGAGGTCAACAGAAAGGTCGTGATGTACGATCGACGGGCGATCCCCCTTCGGCTCTGCATACGCCGACGCTACCCAGAACGTAGAGATCACAAGAACACGGAAGATCAGAAAATGCCCTGGAATCACTCGGCACCGCGCAGGATTGAGAGAGGATGAAGCTTAACATTCTCGGCACACCATCACAAGCTGAACGGCCGTCAACAGCCGCTCAAGATCGACAGGTTTGCCAAGCACCTCTTGAGGCCCGAGTGCCCACGCCTCCTCGATGAGTTCTTCATTGCGATTGCCTGTCAGGAGGACAACGCCTCCCGCATATTCTTTCTCTCTCAGTGCTCGAAGCACATCAATCCCGCTCATACCGGGAAGTAAAAGATCAAGCACCATCAAGTCCGGCTTGGTCTCGCCTATCATCGCAATGGCTTCGGGACCGTTGGTTGCGCTCTGGACTTGATACCCGCGCAACGTGAGAAATCGGAAGAGCAAGTCTCTCACCATCGCCTCATTATCGACAACGAGAATGGATTCATTCAACCTCGGAGCGGCCGAACCGAGTTTTGCCACGTATGCTTCACGACGAGACGTGTGCTGCGCGACCTGGTTTACGGCACCGATCAAGATATCCAACGAGAGACCTTTTCTTAGAAAGTCCGTAACACGCAACTCCCTCGCTTGGTTTTCCTGATCTTCGATTGATCCTCCCCCCAGGAGGATGACCCCGGCTGATGGATCATGAGCTCGGATTTCTTTCAGCACTGCCAGACCATCCATCTCCGGCATGCGTAAATCGAGAAGCGTCACCTGTGGACTGTGCGTGTGAAACAACTCCAGTGCGTCGCGTCCGCTGGTTGCCGTCATGACGTGATAACCCTGGCGCCTAAATACGGCCTGCAATAAATCACAATTGAGTCGATCGTCATCGACGACCAGGAGTGTACTCATAACGAATCCCTTCCATACTCGTGCAGATCAGTGGGGAAGAACGGAGTCGGATCGGCAAACTACATTAGGGAGAACTAAGAGAAGCCTAACACAGATACGGGGATGCGAGAAGAAATTGCACAGTTCACGACATGACGCCTGGACTGCTAAAACAACGCGTCAACGAACGCTTCCGCATTGAAATCCTGGAGATCTTCGGCCGCTTCGCCAACACCTATGAGTCTCACTGGAATCCTTAATTCGTCCGCGATGGCCACCACAATTCCGCCTCGCGCTGTGCCGTCTAACTTGGTCACAACGAGTCCCGTCACTCCAACAGCTTCATGAAACTGTCTGGCTTGGAATAGCGCGTTTTGACCGACGGAGGCATCCAATATCAGCAGAACCTCGTGAGGTGCACCGGAACCATCCTGACCCAGTACCCGCTTTATCTTACGCAATTCCTCCATGAGATTGACTTTGGTGTGCAGGCGACCAGCAGTGTCAATAAGAAGCACATCGGCTCCGCGCGACCTGGCGGCAGTCATTCCGTCGTACACGACAGCAGCCGGGTCTGCCCCGGGACGATGACGGATGACTTCCACACCTATGCGTTCGGCCCAGACCTGCAGCTGCTCAATAGCTGCCGCCCGGAATGTATCTGCCGCCACAAGCAGAGGACGGCACCCCTGACCTGCCAACCGCTGAGCAAGTTTTGCAACTGTAGTCGTCTTACCAACTCCGTTCACGCCAACTATGAGAATGACGAATGGTTTAGGCCCTTTCTCGACCAATTCCAGGATGGACTGCGTTTGTACCGGCCACAATACGTCCAACACTGTCCGTCGTAGTGCGCCTTTGACGTTATTGTCAGTTGCTGCCTCGGCGCCCCGCACTTCGTTCTTTACATGATCCATAAATTTTTCGACCACATGAACTCCAAGATCTGCACCGATGAGGGCGCTTTCTAGATCCGCGAGGAGCGCGGGATCTGGGTTTTTTCCCAACCATCGATCAAGTTGCGAGGTGACAGTCGTACGTGTTTTTGACAATCCCTCGCTGAGCTTTTGTAACCATCCCATTATTGGTCCTCGAGTGGTTGACGCATCACGATCACACCTCGACCCGTGCCTAGCACCTTCCAATTAGAATTAGACGAGGCAGTGGATTTATTTGGCGACGCAAAATCAGCTCACGGCGACGCATACGACGAGCCTCTGGTTCACCCCGTTCGTGATCGTAGCCGCATAGATGCAGGATACCATGAATCAGCAAGCCGACAAGTTCCTCATCAACAGAATGGTGTCGCGCGTGGGCCTGCCGCAAAGCCGCATGAACAGAAATCACGACATCGCCCAGCAATGAAGATCGTGGACCCGCCGCTTCACGCTGCGAAAATGCGAGGACATCGGTAGGAATATTTTTGCCTCGATATTCCAGATTCAATCGTTTCATTCGATGATCCCCGATGAGTTCAACATACAGCTCTGCACTCGACTCGCCGACGGCGTCCAATATGGCATTGGCGAGAGATGTAACGGCCTTTCGACGTATCTGTCTCCTTCGTCGAAGACGAATACGCACTTCGACTGACATTAATGAGGCTGACCCCAAGTACCTTTGGTCGGACTATTTTTCCGAGAGGATTTTGACAACCGAGAAGATGATGCAGGTGCGGCGGACCTGAGATCAGAATGCAGATCCTTACCATTGTTTGTGCTATGGCGATCGTAGGCCTTAATGATCTCTTGAACCAGTCGATGACGAACCACATCTCGCTCACCAAAATATACGAACTCAATGCCGTCAATATTTCGCAGGATCTTTCGGATCTGAACCAGACCCGAAACTCGATCGGCAGGAAGATCAACTTGTGTGATATCACCTGTGACAACCGCTTTGGAGTGGAACCCCAATCTGGTAAGGAACATCTTCATTTGTTCCGCGGTTGCGTTCTGAGCTTCATCTAAGATGACAAAAGAGTCATTCAATGTTCGCCCACGCATGAAGGCGAGAGGTGCAATTTCAATTTCTCCACGTTCGATCAATCGGTTTGCACGCTCCATTTCCATCATGTCAAAGAGGGCGTCGTACAATGGTCTAAGATAGGGGTTCACTTTTGCGTACATATCTCCAGGTAGAAACCCCAATTTTTCCCCAGCCTCGACCGCAGGTCGAGCAAGAATGATTCGACTGACTTCTTTTCTGATAAGAGCGCTAACCGCCATCGCCATAGCCAGGTATGTCTTCCCTGTGCCGGCAGGACCTATGCCAATGACAACGTCATGCTTTTCAATGGCTTCAATATAAGCCTTCTGAGTGGGTGTCTTGGGGACTATGAACCGCTTCTTGGTTACAATGGGAGAGTTGAACAGGGCCTCTTTGAGTGGCGCGTCAGAATTATTTCGAAGCGCTGCGAGAGCATGCGTCACATCCTCCGGTGTTAGGTGAAACCCTTGATTCGCCAGACCTGCCAACTCCGTAACGACACGCTCGGCTTGCCGCGCTGCTTCCGGAATTCCGTCAACCGAGAGTTCCTCGCCGCGCGCGAAAAGTCGGACTCCAAACTCCTCTTCAATAATTTTCAGATGCCGATCGTGATGACCAAAGAGAATATCCGTATTAGTCCCTTCGCGAAGCTTAATTTTTCGCACTACTGCGTGTACCCTTTCTTGATAAGGAAAGTCAGTGGTATATTAGCAGAGGAAAAAGGAGAGGAACAAGATCAACCAAGAGGCGAGACCGCAAAAATCTGAGGACTCGTTAGCCGCGTGAAGCCTTGCTCAGCGGCGATTGATCATTTGAAGGAACTGAGATTTCAAATTCCTGCCACGCCTCACCTCCCTGGCCATCCTCCACCACCACTTTGATCCGATGGATTCCTGACGAATCTGAAGCAATATTCCACATGATCTGGCCTGATGTTCTATCAATCGCCATTCCTGGAGGTGCAATGTCGAGTCTATAGAATAGAGAATCCCCATCAGAATCCTTGGCTTCAACGTGATAATCATACACACCCTGGTTCAACAATGGGGTCGGCTTGGAGAGAATTTGTGGTGACGCATTGCCCACAGTTACGGGAGCGGATTTATAAGGCACACCACTACCTTCTTGATCATGTGCCAATACCTCGACAACGATACTATCCTTACGTGAAAAATTCTCAGTGTCGATGGTATTATCGGCCCCTTCCTTCACTAATTTGTCGTTGCGCCACCAACGAAACAAGTACTGAATTTCGTCACCGTCAGGATCAATGGCATCTACCTTGGCTTTCATCAAACCTTGTACAGCTGGAGGTTCAAGTTCGACGATAACTCGATTCACAATCGGACTGGTGTTCACCACTACAACGGGATCCGTTACATATGCGGGACTTTCTGTCTGACCATCCGAGGCAACCACTTCTACGCTAACTCGGTCACCTCTTCTCAATAGGTCTGGGGTAATGCTGCGTGTGGTGACCTGGCGCAGAACATTCCCATTAACCAACCACCGATACTGGAAACCTAGTACGTTGCCGTCCTGGTCCTGAGCATCGACCTCGGCCAACAATGGACCATTTAGCACAAGAGGGTTTGGAGAAATGGTAACGGACCGGATGGAGGGATGATGGTTGACGTTGGGATCGGTTACCGGAATGTTGCTTGAATCATGCTGCGAATCGGGTGAGCAACCTATAGGTAAGGATCCAATGAGTAACCCCAACATTAGTAATGGCCAACAGCACGGAACCGCAGACAAGCAGCTCCAGGCACCAGGTCGTTTTCTGTCGAGGCCGGTCTTCACATATTCATCCATGAGAAGTACCGACTACGTGGGTCGACTGCTACACTTACGTCCCAACCACCTGCACAGGTTGAACAACTGGCAAAATTACCTTGGCTCATGTTGATCAATAGTTGGAATGGACTATTCCCATCTGAACCGGACCCGATATGAGCCACTGCACCGAACGCCAATCCTGATCCAATCGAGACAGATGTATTGACATTCTGGTTGGCCCCCGATCCCGACGTGCCGATAATGGATTCCTGGTAGGCACTTCCTGTTTTGTAGAAAAGTGCAAACAACTTGCTCGTACCCGAAGAGGCGCATACGTCATTGGTCGGTGTGAACGTAGGGAAAAAGACGATTCCACCGAACACTGTCGGGGGGTTCACAACTCGTTCACCGATACCGTACGGAGTCGGTTGTCCGGGAGGGTTTGCAGGTTCGAGAAGACTGATGAACCAACCGTCTTTGTTCTGAACATGGCTTATCAACTGGCTAAATGTATTGACTCCGGATGCGACTCCAGTTACCTGGTTAGTTCCGCTCGATTGCCCACAATCTCCAATACCCACGACGCAGACCTTGGCGCCCGACATGTCAACCAGATCATCCTCCATGCAATTCGTGATGCCGGAGGCTTGATTGCAACCAGTGTTCAAAACCGAGTCCTTCAAACCCACAAAGTACTGAGTCGACGTGTCAGTCTTGTCGGAAGCGGAATGGTAACGACCACTTCCGGCAAATACCCAGATGTTTGCCGCATCATCGATCGCTAGTCCGGGCGCTGCAGAGACTGGGCCCATTTCCTTTGTCGGGCTCGCGCCTAGCGGAAAATTATCCAACATCTCCGTCGGAACTCGATTGCTTCCCGAAGTAATACCCCATGCTGTTGGACTCGTGGCCCCACCAAAAGGAGCTGACTGAGCGGTGGTTAACCTGTAGATCTTCCCCCGCCACGGCGGGGTGCCATCATCGATGGAGCGACCGAAATAGAGAGCATCATGTCGAAAATCGAGATTCTTATCAAAGCCAACAATGTCCCCGATATAGGAATTCAACGAACCCACTGGCAACGTGGTCACAAGGCTGTTGTTCGATCCCGGTCCGGTTACAAGGTCTACGACATAGATCGCCGCGCTTTGGGAAGTTGTTGCTCCATACCCGGTCGGTCCTGAGCCTGCTACCATGTACCATTTGGCATTCGTATTGCTGGCCTTTGCATCACCACTTGGGTTTACTCTCACAATAGCAGGCAGGCTAGTTGAGAGACCCATCCCTGAACTTGAAAAGGACCACAGAAGCTTGGGCGGAACCTCAGGGTTTGTCACGTCAAGCGCAAAATACGCACTGTAGAAATTGTAATTCGTTCCCCCAATGTTGACCGTCATCGGCGGAGCTCCGGATCCTGCCACGCAAGCTCCACAACTTCCTCCCAGACGGAAACCTCCGATGAGAATGGTCCCCCAGCCGTTGGGATGGTCTGCATCTGCCGAGAAAATTCGAGCGTCAGCCACCGTCAAAGGGAGGTCAACATAGTATACGTGCTGATAATCAGCCTTGGTAAGAAAATCCAGCTGAGGCAATAACTGATAAGGAATAAACCCCCAGAGCTCATCGCCGAGTTGCGGCCCTGCAGAATTATCTGTGGGAGTCCTGGTAAAATAGCCATGTTCAATAACAGGGGATGCCGAGGTTCCGGTGCTTGGATCATCGCCGGTATGGTAATAGCCGGCGTTGAATGCATGCAGCATCCCATCGTTGCCACCCACATATGCCACTTGGCGGCGATTATGGTACTGAAGTAGATACGAACCATAACTCGTGTCGCCATATTTGACGTCGTAGCGATCCTTCGGGGCTGCCACTACCGTAGGTGTGGAGTGGATGACATCTCCCAGCTTCCAAACCTTGAGAGTCCCACTTAGAGGTGGGACCTGCAAACGGCGGTCTCGCGTTGTCGCCTGATCTGCACAAGCGGTGACGTCACAACCTCTAATGAAATTGATAATCTTGTCCCCTTCAGTCGTATTGGCTGCACGCAGATATGGATAAAGAGTACTTGAGTTGGCTGTCGTAAATGGAATCTGTTCCCCCGTATCGACGACACCATCGTGGTCGGAATCAACCCAGGTAAGAATCGTTCTTGTACTTGCATCCCTCAAAGCCAGTTGCTTGCCGGCTTCCCAAATGGGAAGGATATCGCTGAGGAGCCCATTGCACGGGTTGCAGTCTTCTGGATACTTCACTACGCCATCGCTGTTCTTATCATCCGGCAATCCATCTCCATTCAGATCTTCAAACTTATCCACTTTGACGAGATTTGCCGCCGTATCAAAACGCGTTTTTACAATTCGATCATTCTTATAATCCAGTTTCTTGTTGCCATCCGTATCCTCCCGGATATTTCCAAACGTATCGATAAAAAGACTGTGGGTGAAGCCCGTCCATTTCACATCGTTCAGAGTTGTGGGCTCAAGTGTGGTGGGATAGAAATAGGATTGATACAAGGCTCCTTCACCAGTCGAGGCGGTGGCAAGTACGGACACTGAAGAGCCTGACGAACTACGTCTCAAGATGCTCGCGATAGTAGCGAGCATCTTGTCTTGCAAATCATCGACATTAGCGGATTCAAAATAAGCATCTGGAATACCATCGGGAACCGCTGCCCCGCTATAGTTGTTCTCTTTGTCCCATTCGCCGGTTTGCGGAATGCCGTCGCCATTGGCATCCTCAAATCCGCCGAGCCGGGCAGTTTGCGCAAGAATTCCTCGCCCATTGATATTTCCAAAAGCAAAGAAAGAATACACCGTAATATTTTGAGTGCCGGGGAGGCAGTGTCCAGCCACACTGAGTACAGCAATCGTCCCATCCGCCGTACCATTGCAAGGCCGTAAGTCATTCGTATGCGCCCAATAGGCTACCTCGTCGAGATAATGGCCCCCGTTATCAGGGTAATCAGTTTTGTGTTCCCCTAGGAGTTCGTTGAATGGAGTCGTCGGGTTGGTGTTACACGTGCCGTCGATTGGCCTGGGAGATGCCGCAGTATCACTTCCCGTACAGTGCACGCCATGGTGTGTATGGGCGTAATCTTGCAGCGCAGCCGGTATACCCTGGTCTTCTGTGGGTTCACCGTCTGTAAAGATAATCACAAACGTTTTACAGCAGTTGACAACTTGTGAGGTGGACGCCCAGGCCGGCGTATGATTCTTACCAAAGAAATAGGGATCTCTCCCGCACGCACTGACGATATATCCACTGGGACAACTCTCTCCACCACCGAGCGCACTAATTTCGCTAGTCCCGACAGAACCGACTCCTGCTGTTTGATAATTTACGCCGTTTGAAACCCCACCTGAAAAGGCAATCGGATAGACATAAGATGCAGGAGTATTGGCCGAATTGATCTGGGCAACATATCGAGCGCTTTCATAAAGTGATTCGCCCAATGGAGTCCAGGTAGACGGGAAAGACTCTTGGACGGCATCAACCATCGCGGCGGTATTAGTATTGAATGTCTCGACTCCGGATCCCGACCAATCAATCGATTGACGCATGCCTGCTCCAACCAACATCCGAGCGCCCTGGCTAGTAGATTTGAACTCAAAGAGGCCAAACCGTGCTTTGTTGCCGATTTGTTGAATTACTCCAGTTGGTTCTGTTGCATAACCTATTTTCAGTTCATACTTCCGCACACTATATCCGTCGCCACAGTTGCTGTTGAAAGTGTTATCATTGTCGACACAGAAGTAGGAGGCGTCGACACCGATCCAGAGCGTTGCGGGGTTGCCTGATCTGTCAGCTAACGGAATTCTTCCAACATAAGTGGTTGCTCCTGTCCCTCCAGCATAATCAGTATCCACTAACTCTGTATTAACTCCTGCCGCCTGTGCCCGCACCGTCTTGAGCGCTGGCGAGCCATTCGTCGGACAGGTTCCATCTGCAGCCCTCGCCACAAAACAGTCACCACCGATCATCGCTTTCTTGACGGCGTCAAACCGCCTGAAGGTCGCCCAATTCAAAAAATTGCCGTCCCACTCGGTGCTGGGACAGGCCGTCGACAACAATGCCTTCGCCGTGGCTGCCTCGAAGCGTGCATCAGCTCCATTGTCATATGTATAACAGCGAAGAGAATCGAAGTAGCCTGAGAAATTGAACGCATTCGTGAAAGACCTATCTCCGGCATCCCTGCAGTCCCCATCGGCAGGGTTGGAAAGATCACAAGCTAGACCACTCATACTCCCGGAATTGTCCATGAGGAGGATAATATTGGGCGTCGTTACATTTGATACAAACGGCGGGGTGGCCGTGTAGTCCGCGTTTGACACAACGGCGTTCACCTCTCGCACACAAACCATTACAGAGACCAGGGCGAGCGCAAAAGTTGTAATGGCTGAGGTGGTTTTGGATTTCATGATTAGTTTCTCCTCATCTCAAACAGTTGAGACAAGACACGCAGCATGTCCCACACATTTTGCTTTACTGTGGAAGCGTCACCACCATTTTATCGACACGACCTTCCTTGAGATGAAACTTTACAAGGGAGGTAGGAACGATTCGATCGAGTTCCAGGGGATTCCCTTTATGGTCCAAGATGACCACATCGGATTTTAGTTCGTATGACCTTTCATCTATCTCGATTGAAGTGGATCTCACCTCGTTGACATGCCCTGATTTGAACCCGACGGTTATCGGAGATGATCCAGTCTGGCAGAAGCCGACCGGCGGATGAACAATTGCAAACAAGAGGCTAATTACAACTGCGAAAGACAACGCCTTTACCCGTGACATGGTTCCTCCTAAACCTTCTTGTAACAACCAGTTGAGTAAAAGGTACATCCATAGATAGACGTGACCGTACTGCTTACGCCCGTTGCAGCGTTTGTGGCGACACAGGTAATCCGGTAAAGGATTTCCTGACCGCCTTCCTTCGTCGGATCCATTCCGGGCTTATTATGGATGTAGAGGCGATCGATATCTCCATTGACGGTGAAACCATTAACGTTCAGGCTAAGGTTAGGAGCAGTCGCCGCCGCATCGGTACTGTTCTCCGACGGGAGTCCTGCGGACACCGCTGGAGGAAAGGGTAACGTGGCCCCTGTGATTTCGCTTTGCAGAGTGGGACCGTTTGCAGCTGGGACTGGACCAACCGGGACAGAGGAACTCAAAAAACTGGCAGGCAATTGTCCAGGAGGAACGATCGTTTGTTGAATGATGTTGGCTGCCGTCCCCTCGCAAGACTCTGCCGCGGCTGCAGCGGCCTCGGTCGTTCTGAAGAATCCTGCCATTCGATTTTCCAATCCGGTCACGGTAATCGCAGTGATGCCAAGGACAGTCAACAGAAGGATGATAAGCAAGACAGTCAGAAGGGCAACTCCTCGCTGATCAGTCATTGATGCGCCCTTCGTATGACAATGCATGGGTGTCTTCCTGTCCTTGGGAACTATAGGTTGCGCGGCTGTACGGCTCTGGTTAGCACACGGCGCCGCTGCTGCTGGTAACTGACAAGATTGTATCCAGGATCACCTGGTGTGGACGGATCATGGTCACTCACCAGAATCGGACCGGTGGTATTGATGGCGAGTTTTCCGCTTTCGGTCGTGCCCTCTTCAATACGTGTCTGCCTCGCGACGATGCTAATCTGTGCAAGGCGAATCGTGTTTGGTCTCATGTTTGTCAGGGGAGCGACCCCGGACCAGGTATTGTTCGAGACAAAGTCTCCTGCAGTGAATCCATTTGGCGTCACATCCCATTCGTCAATCACTCCATCGGGCGCCGCTGGATTCGGAGCGTTCGTATTGCACCCATCACAGGCATATGCAAGCTGAAGGTCTTCCACCCCATCAACGATTGGTGTGCCGTTACGAACCAAACATGGAGCGCTGTTCGCTCCGCATGTTGCGGTGGCCGTCGAGATTTGATACTGAACGCACTGCATTAGATAGACAGGCGTGCCGATCGGAAACTGGCCGTCTATCGACGCGTCAAATGTCATGGTTCCAGATGTCACTGCGGAGACTCGCCTCGAGACAGCTCCTCCCAGGGACACAACAGACCCCACACCCAGGCCATGCGCGGTCATGTCCGTAATAGCAGCACCGGCCATTGTGATTACAGTAAATGGAGTAGCGGGATTCGGCGGTACCGATCCTGCCGAAGCCGTGAGGGTCCAAGGTGTTGTTGTAGTGCTCAGTACGGGAACCACAAGAGAGACACCGTCTGGACCAGTATCCGCCCCTGCGATATTCTGATCTTGTGGAAGTAGCCCGACTGGCCGTCCTCCGGAAGTGCAGGCGCCGACAACTGGTGTCGCTGGATCAGTTGCATTGTAGTTAAATCCAGCCAACCGGATATCGCGAGTTATTATGTCCATAGCAATCCGAACATTCTGTTGAGTATCAGCGACCTGACTGTTGACGTGACTCGTGCGATTGCTGGAAACCAGGGTGGTCATGGCAGCTGCTACTATCACAACAGTCACGACTATGGCAGCCAATAACTCCACTATCGTAAATCCTCGCTCATCATCCGACATCGTTCGCTCTTCCCGGTTGGTCGGCATGTCTATCACTATCACCGTTTCCAGGGTTATTCGGGAGCAATGACGCTGACGAAGGTGGCCGATTTCTGCCGTCGAGTGCTAATGTCACTACGCGTCCCTGACGCCCAGGTAAGATTTACAGTTACCGAAACCCTATGCATGGTTTGGGGGTTAACTGTGGGGCTTGGATCCACTCTCGCCACCTGTACAACTCCTCTCACATCACTTAAGGCTGATCCGGCAACCACAGTTCTCCATTGGTTACAATCACCTTGAGCCCCCACGCCCACAGCGAGCGTATTGCCTAACCCTAACGGAACTGGATCACTGAAGGTGCCGGGACAGGCAAGGGTCGTGTCAATCCCGCTATATTCCATTACGCGTTGCCGGTTATTCTGTATTCGTTCGACGATGTCGGTAGCGAGGTTGGCAGCACGGGTAATTTCGTTTGCATCGACATTTTTACCGAGTGACATCCCTTGCAACCCGGCGAGACCAAGAAGCCCTACAGATAACACTCCCGCAGCCACCATCGCTTCCAGCAAAGAAAACCCATTCCCGTTCCTATTGCTCTCAACCCCACACTTTCGCATTTGTCTAAGTTGGCGGATAGGTGTTCCCATCATGGGCAACTCGCATTTGCGCACCAATTGACCTTTCCGCTAGGTGTCACAACGATTGAAAACGTCAGTCCCTGTGTCGATACGAGCGTCACCAATTGATTGGCAATTCCGCCACCTACACGAAGTCCGAACTGGCTAAATTGAATGGTACCCAGGGTACCTACACCTGCCGGCTTGAACTGTGTAGTCATTACAGCCGGCCCTGGGTTCGTTACCACAAGGCTCCCATCTACGATGCCGGCAGGAAGCGTCATCCCCCTCAAGATCCCGCCAAAATCAAGATTTACGGATCCATCGGCAGCCTTTACAAAGGCCGCAGTAACTGTGGAGTTTCGGCTTCGTGCTGCCATTCTGGCAAGCTGGAAACTACCGGCGATTTCGGTGGTAGCTTGCCGCAGTTGATAGCGCGAACTCCATTTCGAATAAGCTGGCACTGCGATCATCGACATGATGCCAATAATCGCGCTCACGGTCATTACCTCAACCAGCGTAAACCCGCGCTGCCTAGATGATTCCGAATGATGCTGCTCTTGTGAACATACACACATGGCAACCCCGAAATGAGCAAGGGCCGTGCCGACTTGAAACCACGCAAATTCCACTGAACTTATTGACTTGTCGATATCCTAGATCGGCGTACTAGGTACAAAAGCGAGCTATTTTCAGCCGAATGAGTGACAAATTTCGTCCTAACGGGCGGGCAGTTTTGTGCCGCGCACGCATTGACGATTGGATTGGTCGCCGGAACAAGTCGAGGGGTAACTGCGCCTGTCATACGAAACGATCTACCGTGACTTCTTCGTTCAAGTCTGCAGCGTACTTTTTTGACTACATCGAACGCTGGCACAAATCCCCCGGCAGCGGCGCCGCCTGGAGACAGGCAAACTCTTAACTCAGTGTCCGTGGAAACGGGGTATAATCCTTATCCCTGCGCAACTGCTTGAGTTCCCCTAACCTCCCTGGTGGTCTTAGCCTCACGCGCCCACCCGGCTGAGCACGGTTGATTCACACCCGATTCTTGCGCCACTTGATCGGCGCATCCAGCAATCCCGCGCAGCAGCGCATCGATTTCCTGTTTGAATTCCGTGCTGAATCCACAGACGCTCTGCTCCTACTGGCATCATGCCTACATTATGCCTAGGTGATGTAGACAAATAAGGGAGATCAAATGTGCGAAATTCCCTTGTTGGCACGCTAAGGGTATACGGTCCACCAAACTTATAGATGCTATTTGACCGCAACTGCTCGCACTTGCTTGTATGTCGTAAGACCCTGTAGGACTTTGCGAATACCGTCCTGGACCAGGGTGGTCATGCCCTCCTGACGCGCAACCTCCAACATTTCCGCCGTGCGCGCCCTTCCGGCAATAAGCTCCCTGATCGGCTCGGATCCAACCCTGAGTTCATGAAGAGGAAGCCGTCCTTTAAAACCGGTGTGAGCGCATGAAGAACAGCCGCGGCCTCGATAAAAGCACAATGAAGAACTGTACTCCGTTTGTAACTCTGCCCAGTCATTGATTCCGTAAACGATTCTCAGCTCATTGTACTCCTCTTCTGTCGGCTGATACGGCTCTTTGCACTCATGACAAATGCGTTTGCACAGTCGCATAGCCAATACACCGAGTATGGCATCAGAAAAATTGAATGGGTCACAACCCAAGTCAAGCAACCGGATTACGGTCTCGACTGCGCTGTTTGTGTGTATGGTGCTAAACACGACATGGCCGGTGAGCGACGCTTCAATAGCAATATCGGCGGTTTCCCTGTCGCGCATCTCGCCAATCATGATCACATCCGGGTCAGCCCTCAAGAAAGCCCGCATAGCCGCCGCAAAGGTCAGGCCGATTTTGGGATGCACTTGCACCTGGCGAAGCCCCTCTTGTGTAATCTCAATCGGATCCTCCGCAGTCCATATTTTTCGTTCGTCCGTGTTGATCGATGCAAGGATCGCATGCAACGTCGTGGTTTTTCCGGATCCAGTTGGTCCAGCGCAAAGAAAGATTCCATGAGGTTTTTTCGCAAGTTCGGCAATAACAGCACGGGTTCGTGGGTCAAATTCCATTCCGTCGATCGATCGGGCACCACCAGTACTGAGAAGTCGAATCACCACATCTTCATTCAATCCGGCTGTCGGCAATGTCGCGACTCGCAATTCGATTTCCGTCCCAGTGGTTAGTTTGAATCGTATTTTCCCATCCTGCGGCTTGCGACGCTCCGCAATATCAAGATTGGCCATGATCTTGACGCGCGAGACGACTGCCCGCCGATAGGCCGCAGGAATCTTCATATAGGTAAAGCAAGTTCCATCAACTCGAAATCGTACCGCAGTTTCTTTCCGATCGGCATACGGTTCAATATGGATATCAGAGGCATTCAAACGGTACGCTTCCGCAATGATCTTATTGGCGAGTCGTACGATGGCCGAGTCATTCTCAGTAATTTGCGCAATGTTCGCATTTTGTTGTTCCTCCCACTGGGCTTCACTTACAAGTTCTCCCAGAATGTCCGTGATTGCATCCCCGATGGGCTGTCCACTGCCTGCCGATAGGAACTGTTCAATATCCTGCCGTAGGCCGACCACATAATGAATGGTCGCGCTGGGAAATGCTCGGTGAACATCGAGACACTTTTCTACATTCCGCGGATCATCGATCAACACATCAATGACTTTTCCGCATCGTTGCAAAGGAACCCAGTGATTGCCCTTCAAATAGTCGAGACTGAGATTCTTGAGTAGGTCGGGATCGATCACAGTCCTAGCATCATAGGGTCTATAAGAACATCCATAATAGTCACCGAGCATTGCACCTAGAACCGGTTTGGGAACACGAAACCTGTCGACCAGTATTCGTTCCACTTCAACCCCGTTTCGTAAGGAATCAGCCATAGCATGTCTTAGTTCTTCTTTCTGCATGAAACCCTGACTCACAAGTCTCGCGAGGGCATCGATGGGTGGATACTGCTGCTCAGTTCTTACTTCTTGCGATCTTGATGGTCTGCAATTCTGATCAGTGGTTGACGCTGCAATCATGGTGATCTCCTTCCTATCTCAATCTAGTTCATAGTGCCGATTAGTCACTCCACACACCCAAGGATCTGAGAATCCTCCGTCCAACCCCGTAAGGGACTGCTATAGCTTTGCGTGCCACGTGCCGGGTGCCACGTAAACCAACGGTATTCCCCGATGGAGACCTTGTCCTAGGTCATGGTCATACCAGACTTCCAGTAAGGCATGCTGATCGGTGCAACTGCTCAACATGCCTTCCGTCATAATGCCGCCAAATACCCTTGGCCGACCACAGTAGACTAGATTCCCCGCTGTGTAGAGGACTCCTCGTAAATTTACGGCGGAGAGTTGTACAGGTATCCGAAGCCCCATCGACTGCTGTTCCTCAGGCGGAGGACTTAGAGCCGGTACGAATTTCGTTGATAACGTCGGATTCCATATTACATGTGCATTCATGACGAACATTCCCTCCAAATACTCGCTGTCCACTATCAGAGTTCCGAGGTTGTCGAGCCGGGGAGGTTGTTGATCAAGCGTGTCGATGAAAACGAGGCCATGGTGGTCGCCCACTCTTCGAGCACCCAGCGCCTCATCAGCCGTGACACCCTCCCCCGGATGGATGATTCCGCCAGGATGCAGTCGACCGTCACGGTCCAAGCCGTAGTAGGATCCAAATTGGATCGCCATTCGTTTGAGCGTCTCATATTGCCATTGATCCATTTTTAACCCAGGAATGGGGCTCTGACCCACGTGTAGATTTTCCGGCAATGTTTGCAGTCCCGTGGATTGAGGACGATCGAAAATCACGTTTCCCCCAACCAACATGTCGAACCAACGGTCCTGCGGATGACTCATTTCACCATAGGGCTGTCCTGAAACCGCGGCTTGAGGCGTCTTTTCAGGTAGTTCCTTTTGGCTGATCAACCGCACGTTGCCGCCAGTCTTGAAATCTCCCCAATGCACAAGCATTGATAAAGAACTTGCGGATGGCGGACTGGAGCTAATGCCGGCGGTTTGTATGGCTGCTTTCAGTGGCGGTATGGAATAGGCCCCGAACTCCACCGAGACCGTTTTCTTGATGTGTCCTCCCTGTCCGGCTGCTGCAACGACCTCAACGGTACAGATCAACCCCGGGCGGGCCGGACCATAGACTTGCAATTTGAGAATGCGGGCCATTCCCCGCAATGAGCGAAACAACCCAGTTCCAGTGTCGTTCAAGAGTAGATCATGCTGTGGAATCCTAGCGTCGAAAAGAATGTCAGGTTTGTCCACCGTGCCCCTAAACTGAGAACCACCATGTGCATCCACAAATGCCGGCTGACCGTACTTATCTACCAACTGTTTCGAGAATAACCGTACTTCCGAGCTCTGCGGAGCAACCGCAGGATCATGAAACCATTCCATTACCATTCCGACGGCCGCTTCAGCTGCATGATGAGCCGTATGCTCCTCTTGCAAGGCCCTCGTTCCGGTCATTTCTTGAGTGGCGAGCTGCAATGATGTCATCCCGAGAAGAGATAGAATGGCTACCAACATGAGCGCAGCCAAAAGAGCAAAACCACGATCGTTCACATACATGTTCAATCCCCCTTTGTGACAGCTAAATGGTTTTTTATTGTGTTCGAAGACCGATTTCGTGGATCGTCAGTCCATGGATGTCCTTCAGACCGACGGTCACCCGGACACGGGCGACCAGTGCAGAATCAGTCGTGGGAAACCCGTTCCTTCCAAAATACTCCAGCCGAAAGTCACTGATGCCGCTGATCAAGGTGCCGATGCCTCCGTCCACTTCTCGCATAACCCGTGGGACGCCTTGATCATCCTTGCCGAGATAGTAATGCACCCTGTTCGATACAAAAACTGCGCTGCCGACAGGAAACATTGCCGGCAAAGGGAGGTCCACACTCAAAGCGTTCGTTCGTCCGGCGCGGCTCAATCGGTTTGCCATGCACCGATCCAGGGAGCACAGGATGATGTGTTTCCCATCCGGCCAACCAGATCCGTTTTCGACAACAAGATCTTGTGTTCCTGCTTGTGCTGGTTGACTTAACACAGTTTGCAGACCAGACAGATTGGCATTGAACTTGAGGTCGGTCTTGCCCATTTTGAGAAGGACAGCTTCACCCGGTCCTTCCCCCGTTCCTGCCAGCTTGAGCTCACTGGTAAATACTTCGAGGCCAATTCGAGATTCCTGTTTGAGGCCGCTCGTAATGTGGTGGTTCTGAAATCGCTGTCCATATTGCGCCATCATGCTGCACACTCCCGAAAACGTCACACTGCTGATAGCGATGGCGATAAGAAGTTCGAGCACGCTCCCTCCTTTTTGCGAATCACCCGGAATGACCGAACTTTGACATACACGGTGAAACATCGAGGTCTCGCCTCCACAAAAGTAGTTAGTAGGGTCCGGCATACTTGGGGTTGGCCCGAAGGGTACGCAGTCGGATCTCGCGGGTCTGCCCAGGAATCGATTCATACCGTGCACGTGCCTCGATCCATGCCATTCCTGCAGAACCAATCGGACCTCCACGATTCAGTTCGACCGTCCATACGAGATGAATGCCGTCCTGGTCCAGGCTCGCGGTAAAGATCCCGTCACCCGACTTGATGTCATCTCTGATGCCGTCATCTTGCATGAGCAACTCCGGCACGCCGTCATGGTCGAGGTCGTCGCTCAAAAGATGCTCCCATGGTCCCACTTGCTTGGTTTCCAGCCGAGCCTCTGCCAGGGAAAGTGCCTGTGTCGTCTTGGAACTCATTGCCAGACCACGTTCAGCCCATTGCAACATACCAACGACTCCCATGAGACCGATGCCGAGCACCACAAGTGAAATCATCACTTCGATCAGGGTAAAGCCATCGGACCATTCCCTCCATCGTGGTCCAATTGATTCGTGCCTTGCATTCATGATGTGCTGACCTTTCCGGTTATGCCGACAGTAATGGTTCGCTTTCCATGGTTTCGATCGCTAAGCACGATCGTAGTTGCAGTCGCTGAACGCCCGCTTGGATGAAAGACAATCTCCAGGCCGTTGCTGGACGATTCGAAAACGGTCCCTCGCCCTGCAAAATGATGAGCTCTTAATAGAGTCGATGAACCGTCGTGCAATTCCGTGCGCATCACAGCGCGCTCTCCATCGAACAGGACTCGAATGCGCTCTTGCCGGGCGATTGCCAGTTGTCTTGCGAGGCGAAGTTCTCCGACTATCTCCGCCGTCACACCGCGACCATCCAGCCGTGCTGCGAGGGCCAGCCATTGCGGGCCGCTCAGGACACACACGATCGTGATAATACTCATCACCGCTAGAAGTTCTGTAAGGGATGCTCCGCGTTCATTCATAAGTTCCTCATTTCCAAGTGCCTCGACGAGATTCCAAGTTTCATGCCGCGCTCGTCTCACCTGAGCATTCGTTCGCCACGGACGCGAACATGCGGCAGAGAAGTCGGAACGCCTCGCTGGATCTGCAGAATATGAAGGGATAGGGTACGGACAAGCGGGAGAAGAATCGGAGGAAGGTCAGTTGAACAGATTTGAACTGTTCCGCTTCAGATACAGCACGGCATCCATTCGGATACAGAGGATCATGAAAACAGGCTCCGGGCAATGCTTTTCAGGCTTTTACGGAATCCCATCAAACAAACTCCAATACCAATTCAATACCGGTTGATGAAGAAAAATGGCGACGAGAGAACCCACTGCCAGAAAGGGACCGAAGGGAAGATACTGGTCCCGCCGCATGACCCGAAACGCTATGAGACTCACGCCGACGATGGATCCCAGCAATGATCCAACCATGATAGCCAACAACACCAGTTTCCAGCCGAGGAATGCACCCACCATCGCCATCAGTTTAATATCGCCACCGCCCATGCCTTCTTTTCCGAAAAGGTATGGACTTAGCCATGCCAACAACCACAAAAGACCTCCACCGACGACGACCCCGACTAGCGAGTTCATGATCCCCAGCGGAAGAATGACCGCAGCACTGAGAATTCCAATTGCGAGTCCAGGCAAGGTGACCATATCCGGGATGATCTGATGCGAGAAATCTGTGCCGGTAATCACGACTAATGCTGAATACAAGAGCGCGTAGACGAATGACACCGCAGTCAATCCGAAATGCCAGAATATCAACCCGTAGCCGATCGAAGTAACCAACTCGACCAATGGGTATTGGATTGATATCGAAACACGACATGCTCGGCAACGACCGCGCAGAATGCCGTAGCTGATCATGGGGATGTTGTCGTAGAACGCAATCGTGCTTCCACAGGCTGTACAGTGAGAAGCCGGCCACAGGATAGACTCTTGCCGAGGCAGGCGGTAGATACACACGTTAAGGAAACTGCCGATCACCGCGCCGAACAGCGAGGCTATCACGACGACCGGCATAAGAGTCATCACCATCTACACGAACGGTGCGTTAATGAGTGAGCGCAGCGTGATTGCAGGTAGTGTTTTATTCTCAAAAGAAATGGTTCTTATTACAACACATCCATTTACAATCATGTCGGCAATTTCTTATACTTCACCTAGGAGAGAGTACTGCTGGTAAAACGCTTATTTGGATTGTCATCAGAAACTATTACATGGTGTTCAAATGGCCACAGTGACTGTATCAAGAAACCGGCGCGTTAAAAAAGTCTCCCATGAAGCACCGCCACCCCCAAGAAAGAAACGTCCTGAAGCCCTCACCAGTCGTGAGCAAGAAATTCTTGATCTGATCTGGTCGGGATTCAAAAACAAGGAAATCGGCCAACGACTGAAAATCAGCGTCAAGACGGTTGAGGCGCATCGGGCCAACATGATGAAGAAAATCCGCGTCTCCAATACCGCTCAACTCCTGAAGGCAGCCATCCAGGGCAAGATGTTGAAGCTCCGGTGAGTGCACCGATCGTTACTGACACATTGTTCTCCGCTGACGTACCACTTCAAAGAGAGCGATAGCAGCCGCCGCCGACACATTGAGTGAGGCGACATGCCCACTCATGGGAATGTGAACCGTGTCATCGCACTTTTCCAAGACTCCGTGGCGAATTCCCTTTCCCTCACCCCCCAGCACCAGCGCGACCGGCCCACGATAATCCAGTGTCGTATAGTCTTTCGGCGTCGCCGGTACGAACCCATAGACCCACACTCCTGCATGCTGCAGTCCTTCAATCGTGCGGGAGAGGTTTCGAACTCGGGCGACACGCATATGATCGAGTGCGCCAGCAGACGCTTTGGCTACAAGGGCGGTCAATCCTGCGCTTCGTCGTTCGGGCACAATGACGCCGTGTACACCAGCCGCCTCGGATGTACGCAACACCGCGCCAAGGTTGTATGGATCTTCCACCCCATCGAGAAGGACCAGTAATGGCGGATCTTGTTGTGATTGTGCAAATGCCAACACGTCATCTTCCTCGCTGTACGCCTTGGCGGCGACGATTCCCACCACTCCTTGATGATTACCGCGCGGAACCATACGGTCGATAGCTGGACGAGGCTCAACGTGCACTGGAATACCCTTTACCCTGGCAAGGCTGACGAGATCGGCAAACTGTCCGTCGGTTCGCACCACCACTAGCCGTTGAAGAGGCCGGCTACCGGCTCGTAAGGCTTCACGAATGGCATGCAGACCGTACAGAATACGATCCTCGTCATCGCTTCCATCGACTCGTGCCATCGGGAAGATCCTCGATTGTGATGCCTTGACCGGCAAGCGAGGTTCTGATTTCGTCAGCGCGTCTAAAGTCTTTGCGTTTCCTCGCCTCGTTTCGCTCCGTCAGGCGCTGTTCTATGTCAGCATCGGTAACGACGCTCTTCGCCTCAGCTGTTTCTTGAAGTACAATCGGCAATGCATCACGCACTTCTAATGACCTGAACTGCCTGGGGTTGAATTGCCATTCATCCAACTGAAAGAGTCCCAATACACGACCCATCGAACGAAACATTTCCCGTATTTCACTTCCTCTTGATCGCGATAGAGGAAGTCGATCCAGCGACCTATTTACCTCAGCTCGAAGTTTTTGTAGTTCCGCAATGGCAACCGGCGTATTCAAGTCATCGGCCATTGCCTTCATAAAGGCGAGTCGTGTCCTTTCTCCCATTACTTGCAGTGGGTTGTCCTCACCATGGTCTTCAACAGGCTTTCCTTCTTTCAGACGCTCAAAGAGATCATAGAACCCGTTTAATGCGCTCTTCGCATCATGAAGGCTTTGGTCCGAGAATTCGACGGGACTGCGATAGTGCGTAGATAACAGAAAATAGCGAAGCGTCTCCCCTGTTTCAGACTCCGGCCATTCCGATTTATGAAAGATATCTTGAATTGTGAAGAAGTTTCCCAACGACTTCGACATCTTTTCCTGATTGATCTGAACAAATCCATTGTGTACCCACATGCGTGCAAACTCTTTCCCCGTGGCGGCGCAGGACTGGGCGATCTCATTTTCGTGATGGGGAAAAATCAGATCCATGCCTCCCCCATGGATATCGAATGTCTCACCAAGATGGCGCATGGCCATAGCAGAACATTCGATATGCCAGCCAGGCCGCCCGTCTCCCCATGGACTTTTCCACGACGGCTCACCCGGCTTGCTACTTTTCCACAAAGCAAAATCCATGGGATGTCGCTTACGTTCGTTCACCTCAACCCGAGCCCCGACTAAGAGTTCATCGAGCTTTCGCTTGGACAACCGCCCGTAGGAAGGATAGGCCTGCACGGAAAAATACACATCCCCATCCACCTGATAGGCCGTCTCATTCTTCACAAGGACATCGATCAAACGAATGATATCGTCCATATGCTCTGTGGCTTTGGGCTCCCGCCAGGCCGGACGAATGCCGAGCCGTCGCATGTCTTCGCGATATGCAGCGATATATTTTTCAGTAATCTCCGAACATGCCACGCCTTCATCATTGGCCCGTCTAATGATCTTGTCGTCAACGTCGGTAAAGTTTTTCACAAATTCGACTACCCAGCCGAGATGTTCGAAGTACCGACGCAGGATATCGAAGATCAGGGCGCTTCGGGCATGGCCTATGTGACAGTAGTCATAGACCGTCACGCCACACACATACATCTTGATGGTGTTCGGCTCGAGGGATTCAAAGAAATCCTTCGTGCCGGTCAAGGTGTTATGAATCTTCATGCGACGTAGCTATTGTGCTTGCGGTTTTACACGAGGCCAATGCGACCAAAGAAAATACACAAAACCCAGGACAAGCACCGCTCCGATGACGACATCGAGATGATGAAAGTATTCATGCAATCCATCCCAACGTTCACCAAGCTTCAGACCGATATAGGCCAAAAGATAGCACCAGGGAACAGCGCCGATAAAACTAAACAACACAAATTTAGGCACATTCATGCGAACGATTCCGGCAGGCAGCGAGATAAACGTCCGGACCACCGGCAGCATTCGGCTGATCAAGACCGCCGCCTCACCATACTTCAGAAACCATCGATCCGCCATTTCCAGATCCCGATGAGACACGAGGAAATACGGCCCATACCGCTCTACAAACGGCCGCCCCCCCCAGACCCCCACATAGTATGCAACCAAGGATCCAAGAACATTCCCGACCGCGCCGGCCATCGTCACCCCGAGCATGGAAAATTGACCAGTCGACACAAGATACCCGGAAAAGGGCATGATGATTTCACTGGGAAGAGGAATGCAGGCACTTTCGATGGCCATCGTGATAAGAATACCTGCGTACCCAAATTTTGAGATCATGGTTACCACGAAGCGACCCAACTCGGCGATCAGTGCTTCGATGAATGACGTCATATATTAGGTCCTCTTTGTTCGCTTAATGGCAGACCTCTGTCGAGGTCGAGCTGGCTTGTTCACCTTCGCCAAAATGCCTTCCCAGACCCGAAGTCGGTCCAATATTTCGTGATGGGTTGTGTCGAGATGAATGGGAGTGATCGAAACCTTTTTCTGCTCGAGTGCCTCGTGATCCGCCCATTTCTCGCGGCTCCAGGATACTCTGGTTCCTGCAATCCAATAATATTTCCTCCCGCGAGGATCTTCCTTTTCAATGATGGGATTGTCGAACCGACGCCTGCTAAGACATGTCACCTGAACACCCTGCACGGCTCTCAACACACAATCAGGGATATTGACGTTTAGAATCGTTTCTGGCGGCAGTCCTTCTTTGATCACCTGGGCAGTCACGCGTTGTGCGTACTGAGCCCCCACCTCAAATTTGAAATGCTCATCACCCTCCTGGGAGACGGCTATCGAGGAAACACCAAGAATGGCGCCTTCCAGAGCGGCTGAGACCGTCCCGGAATACATCACATCATCGCCGAGATTGACGCCTTTGTTGATTCCGGAGACGACGACCGAAGGGATGCCCGGCAAGATTTTGGCAAACGCAAGATTCACACAATCCACCGGCGTGCCATTGACCGCATACATTCGTTTCTCCACCTCCTGAATACGCAACGGCTTGTGCAAGGTTACCCCATGTGCCACTGCAGTTCGCTCACGATCCGGCGCGACGACCCACACTTCACCCAGACCTTGTAACGCCTCTGCCAACGCGTGGAGGCCGGAGGACATCACCCCATCATCGTTGGTGACCAAAATTCTTATCCGGGCCACACCCTTCCTTTCTCGTAGGATCACGATGATAGTCCCTGGTCACCCAGCAAGATGAATGGTGGTCACATCGCCGATGTTCAAATCAATGTGTGGGAAAGAAAACCCGTGGAGAGTACATCGTAGCGGAATACCCGGCTTCGAGAAGAAAAATGGTCGGGGCGAGCCGATTTGAACGGCCGACCTCTCGCACCCCAAGCGAGTGCGCTACCAGGCTGCGCTACGCCCCGACATGGCCAGAATCTGGGGCACTTCTGGCCTCCTTGCAATACACCCTATGCCGAATGGGAATCGATCAGACGCAGAATAGCCTGTAGGTCTCCCCGCACCCGTTGGGTCAGTTCCTTGCGGCTTCCATGCTTGCCTCCTGCACGTCCACGACGGGTCCAATAGCGCTTCACCCCGGCAAGCGTGTGACCCTCCTCATACAACATCCGTTTGATCTCAAGAATCGTTTCGATGTCACGTTGTATGTAAACGCGTTGATTGCCACGGCTTTTCTTCGGCTTCAGAAAATTGAACTCGGATTCCCAGAAACGCAAGACATACGCAGGCAGCTTCGTGATCTTGCTGACCTCTCCAATTTTGTAAAATATCTTGCTGCCCAGTCTGGGTTCATTCCCCATGACCGGTCCTCATGAGATGACCAGTGGTGCCAAGGAAGCGTTCAAGAATTGACGTATTTTTTGAAAACCTGGCTTGGCCGGAACGTCACGACGCGTCGAGGAGTAATTCCGATCTCTTCGCCAGTTCGAGGGTTTCGTCCTTTTCGTGCTCCCTTGCTCCTCACAACAAAATTTCCAAATCCAGCAATTTTGACCGAGTCTCCCTTCTGCAACACCGACTTGAGAAGATTGAGCACAAGTTCGACGATATCAGATGCCTCGTTCTTTGAAACTCCGACCTGCTTAAAGATCTCGTTCGCGATATCCGCCTTTCTCATGCTTCCTCCTCACCGTCCCCCCCGAACTGTTGCGTAGGAAGTCCTCCTCGTCTATCACCGGAGCGATGGACAATTTCCTCATAATTTACGTGAGGTTACCTTCCCTGTCAAGGATTAAGTGCACGGGGATGGGCGGAGAGAATCGATCTTAACGGTTTTTGAGGAGAAGCTTATACTCAATACTGTCGGCCAACGCCTGCCAGCTGGCTTCCATAATATTCTCGGAAACACCGACGGTCCCCCATTTGTCCTTGTGATCACCAGATTCGATAAGTACACGGACTTTTGATTCGGTTCCTTGATTGGCAGACAATACTCGAACCTTATAATCCAATAGTTTGACTTCGCGGAGTTCCGGATAGAACTTTTCCAATGCCTTCCGCAGCGCATGGTCCAAAGCATTCACCGGTCCTGTACCCACGGCTGCCGTATGTTCGATGGCATCGCCGACTTGAACCATAACCGTCGCTTCGGACAGCGGTGTACCATCGTTCTGCTTCTTCTCAACGATTACGCGGAATCCCAACAGTTCAAAAGAAGCCATATGAGTGCCCATGGCTTTTCGCATGAGCAATTCGAAGGATCCCTCGGCGCCTTCAAATTGATACCCTTGGCTCTCTCGATGCTTCAGCGTGTCAACCAATTCCTGCAGTTTCGCATGGCCTTTAGTGAGGGTGATCCCGAACGCCTCAACCTTTTCCTGCAGTCCGCTTCGTCCGGCAGAATCAGAAACCAACATCCGCTGTCGATTGCCCACTTTGGACGGATCAATATGCTCGTACGTAGCGGAATTTTTCAGGACGGCATGGATATGAACGCCGCCCTTATGCGCAAAGGCAGCATCGCCGACAAACGGTTGATGCTTGTTCGGCATCAGATTGGCGATTTCCGTGACAAATCCTGATACTTCTTTAAGGTGTTGTAAGCGTTCGCCTAGCGCCGGCCGGCGCATCTTCAGTTGCAGATTCGGGATGATCGAACACAAGTTGGCGTTGCCGCATCGTTCGCCGATCCCATTGATTGTACCCTGGACCTGTACAATGCCCGTGTCAATTGCGACAAGTGAGTTGGCCACAGCCATTTCACTGTCATTGTGCGCATGGATGCCAAGAGGGACTGGAATTTCTTGTTTGACCGCTTCACAAATCCTGCGGACTTCCCATGGCATCGTCCCGCCATTCGTATCACAGAGAATGACACGGTCCGCACCGGCTTCAACCGCAGCACGAACTGTTTTCAGAGCATAATCAGGGTTGGCTTTGTAGCCGTCGAAGAAGTGTTCCGCGTCATAAAACACCCGTCGACCTTTCGACCGCAAATATTGAATTGAGTCGCTGATGAGCTCCAGATTTTTTGGCAGCGAGATATTCAACGCGTCCGTGACTTGGAACGTCCAACTCTTCCCGAAAATCGTGATCGTTTCTGTTTCCGCGGACAACAGCGCTTGGATGGTTGCGTCCTTCTGCACAGGATTGTGTGCCTTGCGAGTCGAACCAAAGGCCACCACACTGGCATGCTTGAGCGGAAGCGTCTTGATGATGCGAAAGAATTCGATGTCCTTCGGGTTCGCTCCGGGCCAGCCACCTTCGATGAACTGCACTCCTAACTCATCGAGTTTTTGAGCGACGCGTACCTTGTCCTCGGCTGAAAAGCTGACATCCTCAGCCTGCGCGCCATCTCGCAAGGTCGTATCATAAATCTCAAGCGGAGAGGGAAGAGGCCGGTCACCCTGAGGTACGGCGGGGTGAGATCCATTGCCGGAATTTCTGGAGGAACCTTTTCGTCCCATGGCCAAGAAGGGTAACAGGATACGCACCGGCCTGTCGAGAGTGTCTTCTGACCCGCGTGTAGCCTATCCTAGAGCGGGCGGCGCAGCCCTGTCCAGGCCGAACGCCGAGTGAAGGGCCCGCATGGCTAGTTCCAGATATTTTTCATCGATCACACAGGAGATCTTAATCTCGGACGTGCTGATCATCATAATGTTCACCCCCTCGCGGGACAGGATGTCGAACATTCTTGCGGCAATCCCGGAATGAGACCGCATGCCGACGCCGATGAGAGAGACTTTCGCCATCGACTCCGTCACCGTGACGGATTTGGCCTCGATTTCCTTGGCGATGCGCTGAACAAGATCGACCGCCTTCCGCAGATCGGTGCGAGGCACAGTGAAGGAAATATCGGTCAATGACGCTTGGCTGACGTTCTGAATGATCATATCAACTACAATACTCGCTTCAGCCACGGGGCCGAAGATTTTCGCCGCAATGCCTGGATGATCAGGTACGCCGATAATCGTAATCTTGGCCTGATTGCGGTCACCCGTCACACCGGACACCATGACGCCTTCTATATCCGCGTCTTCGTGTGTCACGAGAGTCCCCTTTCCTTCCTTAAAGCTGGAATTCACCTCGACCGGAACAGAAAATTTGGCTGCAAACTCGACCGATCGACTCTGTAGGACTTTGGCACCTAAGCTGGCCATCTCCAACATTTCTTCATACGAAATCCTGGCGAGTCTACGAGCCCCTGGGACAACATTGGGGTCGGCGGTGTAGACGCCATCGACATCGGTGAAAATAATGCACCGATCCGCCTTGAGTGCCGCCGCCAATGCGACGGCAGTCAAATCCGATCCCCCTCGTCCCAGAGTCGTCACATCAGAGCGTTCATTGATGCCTTGAAATCCCGCTACCACCGGCACAATGCCATCGGACAGTGCGTGCTTGATCCGTTCGGCAGCCACACGCGAGATACGTGCTTTCGTATGCGCTCCATCGGTATGGATGCCGACTTGCCGACCAGTGAACGAGCATGCATTCACTCCACGGCCGCGTAGTTCCATCGCGAGCAGAGCGATCGTGACGCGTTCACCGGTAGACAGCAGCATATCCAGTTCTCGCTCGTCGGGGATGGCGGTCACTTGATGGGCGAGCTTGAGTAGCCGGTCAGTCTCTCCGCTCATTGCCGAGAGGACGACCACCACTTGATGTCCTTCTTTGCAGGAGTGTTCAATGCGCTCTGCCACATGATGAATGCGTTCGATTGACCCTACCGACGTTCCGCCATATTTTTGTACAATGAGCGCCACAACAATCAGCTCCCCCGAGAAAACAACCTCCCAGGGAACTTGGTCGCATCCCGAGAAGAACCATCCTGTGTCTTCACCGTCATCTCATCCAGCCTTTTCACGCCGGCGCTCTGGTGAAGTGGACCGTCACTGTAAGCGTACATCGGCGGAACCGTCGGACGGCCGTTCGAGACGGGCAGTCCCGAATCGCAAATGACGAGAAGGCGAAAGTCCTTATGCTTCCCGAGTTCCTGCAAGACCGGTCCGACCATGTCACGGTCGAATTGTTCGACCGCGTGGACTTTTCTTTTGGCATCGGAGCTATGAAGGATGTCGTCCGCTAGACCGGCATGCACATAGAGGAAATCTTTCCGAGCCAACTCCTGCGCCATGCCTTCTCCATACCGAGAATACGGAGATGAGCTTGACGCCTCATCTTGGGACAGATCCAAACTATCCAATCCGGCACTGATGCCGACCCCTCGATGCACATCACTCGATGCAATCACGGACCCCCTCAATTGATACCGTTCAGTGATCGGAGGCCACACGGGTGCCCGTCCCTGTCCCCATAGCCACAAACAGTTGGCTGGTTTCAGCCCCTCCGCTTGGCGCTCACGGTTCACGGGATGCTCACGTAAGATCACGATGGACGCCTCCATCAACCTCCGCAAGACATCCGCCCCATCCCCGTTTGGAAGGCTGTCGGCCACCCCTCGGCCTACCACCAGCTGTGGATCCATGCACACCGAACGTACCTTCCCTCCAACCCATACCATGAGGTGTCGATGCCCAGAGCCCGGATAGAACTGGATCGTTTCAGATCCCAACTGTTCATTGACCGCTTCGATCAACTCCCGAGCCTGGTCGGTCTGCAATAGACCGGCCGTGGCATCGTCCATAATGACATGAGGGCCAAGCTTTTTGAGATCGGCAAACCGAGCGGAATTTCCCGGTGACGGTTCACCGCGCAACGTCACCATGGTACAGCGAAACACCACGTCATGCTCTCCAACCGACACGCCTAAGCTCGCCGCTTCAAGCGGGCCGGGTCCGGTATAGTATTTTCGCGGATCATATCCCAGCACCGCCATAGCGGTCACTTCGCTTCCAACGCGCGATCCATCACTAGGAAGACTCAATACTCCCGATTCTCCGCTCTGCACGATGCGGTCAAGATGTGGCGTGGCAGCAACCTGGAGAGGTGTCCGCCCCTCGAGTTCAGCGCGAGGCACGTCGCCGATACCGTCGGCGTGCAAGATCACGTATTTCATGGACGTATCATGAGTGGTCAAACATTGAGCAGGCGAGCGACCTCTTCGCGGGTAGCCTTCACCGTCTGGGGTTGGCGGGAAACGCTGATCGCGGTATCGGCATCTTTGAGTCCATGACCAGTCAGTGTACAGACGACGGTATCGCCCTCTTTCAACGAACCGGCGCGACTCATCTTGACCACTCCGGCAACGGACGCTGCCGACGCCGGCTCACAAAACACCCCTTCCTCAGCGGCCACAAGAGTATACGCGGCGAGGATATCTTCATCCGTCACCATATCCACCAAGCCCGAGGACTCCTCGACCGCCTTGAGTGCAGCCTGCCAACTAGCCGGGTTGCCGATCCGTATGGCCGTCGCAACCGTCTGAGGCTCCTCGACAACCTTGCCCAAGACGATGGGAGCAGCGCCGGCCGCCTGGAATCCGATCATGCGCGGAACGCGAGAAATCTGGTTGGCAGCGCGATACTCGGTGTACCCCTTCCAATAGGCGGTGATATTACCCGCATTTCCAACGGGAAGTATATGGACCGAGGGAGCATCACCCAGTTGGTCGCACACTTCCATCGCGGCGGTCTTTTGACCTTCGATGCGGAATGGATTGATCGAGTTCACCAATTCAACAGGATAGGTGGCGGACAGTTCCTTCACGATCGTCAAGGCTTGATCGAAATTGCCTTCAACCTGGATCACAGTCGCCTGATGTATGATCGCTTGGGACAGTTTACCGAGAGCGATTTTTCCTGCTGGAATCAGCACATAGACAGATAGCCCGGCACGCGCTCCATAGGCCGCAGCCGACGCCGAGGTATTCCCGGTCGAAGCGCACATCACTGCCTTTACCCCATTCTCCAATGCTTTAGAGATCGCCATCGTCATGCCACGATCCTTGAACGATCCAGTCGGATTGACGCCTTCATACTTCAAATATAAGTCGACACCCGGCGCGATCCTCTTCGCAAGCCGTGTGGCACGAATGAGGGGCGTGTTGCCCTCTCCAAGCGTGATGATGGGAGTGCTTGCCGAGACCGGAAGAAACTTTCGGTACTCTTCTATAATGCCGCGCCAACGATTCATGCGAGTCGGCCTTTCAAGGGACGTTTCGTTAATCGTCCTTCCCTTCGACGCGAATCAGTGTCGTGGGTTCAGAGATAAACGGCATTGTGTCGATTTCGTGAAGCGCGTGTTGAGCATCACGCTCCCTTGCTACATGGGTCATGATAACGACCGGAACCGTTTGTCCTTCTTGCCGACCCTGCTGCAACACCTTGGAGATACTGATCCCGTGCCGGCCCAAGACCCCCGCAATCTGCGACAGCACGCCGGGGCGATCCAAGACCATGAAACGGAAGTAATAGAGCGACGAGATTTCGTCCATCGGGCGCATGCGTAACGGCCGCCGTTGATCCTGCTGAAACGACGCCGGTGGAACACGGCCGGTCGCACCCTTCAGGAGGTTTCTGGCGATGGCAATGATGTCACTCAAAACCGCGCTCCCCGTGGGTTTGGCCCCAGCACCCCGTCCATACAACACCACATCTTCCACGGCATCTCCGACAAGTTGAATCGCATTATACACGCCTTCCACCTTGGCAATTTGAGATGTGGCGGGGACCATGGTGGGGTGGACTCGTGCCTCGATTTCGCCGTCGGAAAATTTTGCGATCGCCAAGAGTTTGATGACAAACCCAAATTCCTTCGCATAAGCAATATCGAGCGGCGTCAGATTTACGATACCTTCAGTATAGAGATCTTTAAAATTAACCGGCGTCCCATAGGCCAAGCTCACCAAAATTGTAAGCTTGTGGGCTGAATCAATACCGGACACATCAACGGTCGGATCCGCTTCGGCATACCCGGCACGCTTCGCTTCCTCAAGCACCACCTCAAAGTGTTGTTCTTCGCTCGTCATCCGGCTCAAGATATAGTTCGAAGTGCCGTTCATGATGCCATAAATCGATTGAATGGTATTGGCCGCCAGACCTTCTGTCAGGGCTCGCACGATTGGAATGCCGCCGCCGACGCTGGCTTCATAACCGAGATCCACGCCATAGCGGGTGGCCGCATCAAATATCTCCTCACCGTGTACGGCCAATAGCGCTTTATTCGCGGTGACAACCTGCTTTCCCTTTGCGATGGCATCGAGCAGGACATGCTTGGCCGCGTCATATCCTCCGATCAGTTCGACCACCACATCCACATGAGGGTTGTCGATGATATCTTTGGCGCGAGTGGTCAAGATGCCAGGAGGAAGCGACAGTCCCCGGTCTCGGAGAATATCGAGATCTGCGATACCCACCAACTTGATTGGAATGCCGACTCTGCGTTGGATGAGGGACGCGTTGTCAAGCAAGATACGCGCGACCCCTGTCCCGACCGTTCCGTATCCGATAATGCCGACGCCGATTTCAGATTTCATTACGGCGGACCATCGAATTTCAGTGCCTTACGGATGCCTCGGATGGCCTGGCGGGTCCGATGCTCATTCTCAACGAGGGCAAATCGGACGAACTCATCCCCGCCTTCTCCAAAGCCAATCCCAGGCGAAACCGCGACCTTTGCCTCTGCCAACAAGAGCTTTGAGAATTCCAACGATCCCATATGGCGATAGGCCCCAGGAATTCTAGCCCATACAAACATGGTCGCGCGAGGCAGGGCGACCGGCCATCCAATCCGGTTGAGTCCGTTCACCAGCACATTGCGACGACTTTGGTATCGCTGGACGACCTCCTTGACGCAGTCCTGCGGTCCGTTCAATGCCACGGTGCTGGCGATCTGCACCGGTTGAAAGATCCCGTAATCGAGATAGCTCTTGATCTTCGCCAGCGCACCGACCACTTCACGATTCCCCACACAGAATCCGACGCGCCATCCCGGCATGTTGTAACTCTTAGAAAGTGTAAAAAATTCGACCCCGACTTCTTTGGCTTCAGGAACCTGCAGGAAGCTCGGCGCCTTGTATCCATCGAACACGATGTCCGCATAGGCCAAATCGTGGATCACGATGACCTGGTGTTCTTTCGCAAACGCGACGATCTTCTTGAAGAATTCCAAATCAACGACGGCCGTGGTCGGATTGTGTGGAAAGTTGATGACGAGAATGCGAGGCCGCGGGAGCGTTTGTCGATAGACCCGCATCAAATCATCAAAAAAGTCGCTGTCCTGACGAAGCTCAATCCCACGGACTTCGCCGCCTGCGATGATAAAGCTATACATGTGAATCGGGTAGGTCGGTGTGGGGGTCAATACCACATCTCCCGGTCCGATCATCGCGAGCGCCAGATGGGCGATGCCCTCCTTGGATCCGATCGTGACGATGGTCTCACTTTCCGGATCCAGATCCACTCCGTAGCCCCGTTTGTACCACGCCGCAATGGCGTGACGAAGCTTGGTGATGCCTTTCGACGCAGAATACCGGTGGTTCTGCGCTTTCCGACAGGCTTCGACCAGCTTATCGACAACATGGCCGGGTGTCGGCTTGTCAGGGTTCCCCATGCCAAAATCGATAATGTCTTCACCCCGATGACGCGCCTCCAGCTTCAGAGCCTGCACCTGCGCGAACACATATGGAGGAAGTCGTTTGATCCGGTAAAATCCATCTGCCATTCCCATTCGATTCAGAGCTCCTGTGGGCGGGCGCCAGCATTCATCGGCAAGAACACACACCTCAAAGTAGCGTATTCTAGTTGAGGTACTTCATTGAGTCAATTTCCTTATAATTCTGTGGGGTTCCGTCCAACATTCCCAGCAGCACGCATGACCAATTTCGAGGAGGCAATGTCCTGCCGGCGGTCCTTGCTCACGTGTGGGTGTTTCTGTTATGAATGCGACGATTAGTGCATTTCCCCTGCGTTTGCTCGACTGCATGTCCACGCCGGCACCAACTCAGGTGGTCTTGTCTCACTCATGGCTCGTTTAGGCGTCAACATTGATCACGTAGCAACCCTGAGGCAGGCCCGGGGCGGTGCCGATCCCGATCCCTTGGCAGCCGCGGTTCTTGTGGAGCTCGCGGGAGCCGATGGGTTGGTTGTCCATCTCCGGGAAGATCGTCGGCATATCCAGGACCGGGATTTGACCCTTCTTCGCGAAATCGTTCGAACCAAACTCGATCTGGAGATGGCGGCCGACGACACGATGGCTAAAATTGCTCTCAATGTGAAGCCAGATCTCGTGACCCTCGTTCCCGAGCGACGGCAGGAATTGACGACCGAAGGGGGGCTAGATGTGGCTGGTCACAAGGATAAGATTCAGCGTGTGATTGACATGTTGCGCGACGGAGGCATTCCTACCAGTCTCTTCATCGAGCCGAACCTGGACCAGATCAAGGCCGCCCACAAGGTCGGTGCGACCTATGTGGAGCTCCATACCGGACGGTATGCCAATGCCAAACGGTCCAAGGAGGAGGATGAGGAGTTTGACTCGCTCTCTCAGGCCGCCAAACTTGCCTATAAACTCGGGCTGGGGGTCAATGCAGGCCATGGACTGAATTACAAGAACGTGCGACGCATACTCCGCATCGCGGAGATCGTGGAATATAACATCGGGCATAGCATTATTGCCCGGGCCATCCTGGTAGGGCTCGAACAAGCCGTTCGGGAAATGAAGGAACTCCTTCGATGATCCGGCACACAGAGACTCGTGCAGACTCCCGTCTCAGGTCCTAACGCACACCCTCATCGAATCGCCGAGACCATGAAAATATTAACGGCTGTACAAATGAAAGCGATCGACCGGCGGACAATCATGGAGGCGCATATCCCGAGCCGGACCTTGATGGAGCGGGCCGGTTTGGGTGTGGTGCAGCACATTGAGAGCACCTTCTCACCGTTGAAGAATAGGCTGATCACGATCGTCTGCGGGAAAGGGAATAATGGCGGTGACGGCCTGGTGGTCGCCCGATTGCTCGCCAAAAAGAAGATCAATGTCCAGGTCATTCTGTTGGCCAAGCCGACCGAATTGAGCCGCGATGCGAAAGCCATGCATGGCCGGCTCGTCCGCGTGACCAAGAGAGGAACAATTCATGTCCTGGTCGATTTCGGCAAGCTGCAGGCACTGCTGGCTGCGAGTGACGTGATCGTCGATGCAATCTTCGGAATCGGGCTGTCCAACACGGTGACAGGGTTGTTCGGGGAGGCCATTACAGCGATCAACGGTGCAGGACGCCGTATCATTGCGGTAGACATTCCGTCCGGACTGGATGCGGATACGGGGACAACCCTCGGCCCCACGATCCGTGCGGATCACACCGTCACGCTCGGCCTTCCTAAGCTCGGGTTGTATGTGGGGAAGGGCATCGACCATGCGGGAACGATACACGTCGTCGACATCGGTATTCCGCAATCGTTTGTGGACTCCATCGAGAGTCGAACCATGCTCATGACCCATGGCGCAGCGAAGGCGTCTCTGCCCTTGCGCTCTCAGTCGTCCCACAAGGGCACCTTCGGTCATGCCGGCCTCATCGCCGGTTCGGTCGGGAAAACCGGTGCCGCAGCCATGGCCGCTAAGGCGGCCTTAAGAGTGGGCACCGGTCTCGTGACGGTCGCCGTCCCGTCGAGCGTGAACGACACGCTTGAGACAAAATTGCTCGAAGCCATGACGGCGCCGATGCCGGAAACGAAAGCGCGTACATTGAGCCGGTCCGGGCTGGATCGTCTCCTTACCTTCATTCGCGGGAGAAGCGCTGTCGCAATCGGTCCCGGACTGACCACACATCACGAGACAGTCGAGTTGATTCAGGAGATCGTGAAACGACTAGACAAACCGAGTGTCCTGGACGCAGACGCCCTCAACGCTTTGGCGGGGAAGGCCTCGTTGCTGACCGAATGCAAAATTCCACCGATCCTCACTCCTCATCCCGGTGAGATGTCGCGGCTGGAAATCGATGCAACGATCGAATCAATCAATGCGGACCGTCTCGGAACGGCAGGACGATTTGCGCGAGAACGCGGTGTCCTGGTTGTGCTGAAAGGTGCACGGACAGTCGTGGCCAGGCCGGATGGCTTGGTGGCAATTTGTCCGACAGGAAACCCTGGTATGGCCACTGCCGGCACCGGAGACGTCCTGACCGGCATGATCGTAGGTCTCCTCGCACAAGGACTCGCTCCATGGGATGCCGCATGTACTGGAACCTATTTCCATGGACTCGCGGGCGATTTGACGGCAGCGGCACTGGGCCAAGCAGCCATGACGGCAGGTGATCTCATTGAGCACATCCCCCAAGCACTTTCGCAAACGGTTATCGCGTAAGCCAGCCATTACGGACGGCATCAAACACCCGGTGAGACGTCCGCGCCAACCCCAATCAGGCGAGTGGACTCTCGTCCTTCGTTCCGTTGAAGACACCGGTCGATGGGGACGTTTGATCGGCCAAGCCCTAACAGGGGGGGAGGTTCTGGGACTGTGCGGAGACCTGGGTTCCGGAAAGACCACCCTTGTTCGAGGGATAGCTGAAGGCCTCGATGCCGAACACACCCGAGTCACAAGTCCCACTTTCATTCTCATTCATCAATACCATGGCCGTTTGCCTCTTATCCATGCAGACCTCTACCGACTCGGATCCGAAACGGAGATGAGCGCAATCGGTCTCGATGAGTATTTCAATGAAACAACCGTTGCGGCGATTGAATGGGCCGATAAATTTGCCGGAGCATTGCCTGTCGACCGACTCGATATTCTCCTCGATCATCGCACTCCACGTACACGTTGTATGACACTTAAAGCTTTAGGGTCTTGTTCCGAGAGGCTCCTCACGGCAATACGGACACAGTATCGTGCCGTTGGTTCTACTAGAGGTGGAACGCGCAACGGCGTAAAATTGAAACCTTTCCGGAGGAGTCGGTCGTGATTCGTCTGGTGTTGGTGGGTACGTTACTGCTGCTGTCCCTCTCATTTTTTCTTCAGAATCAAGAACAGGAAGTCACACTGCGCTATTTCTTCGGGCTCCGTTCGGCTTCAACCCCCATTTATAAGCCTATCTTGGCCGCTTTCGGCATCGGCCTTTTCGTGTCAGGCATTCTTCTCTTCCCTGCATGGGTGCGCGGCAGGATTGAAATTAGACGAAAGACGAAAGCCCTGCAGGAAGCGGAAATTGATCTGGAGCGACTTCGACAATCCGTTGACAAAGCCACACGCGGGTCGGGTTCGTCTGAGACGCCGAAGTTTTCCGCGGAGCAATCTGATGGCTGACATGGAATTGACACCGCTCATGCGACAATATCGGGAGATCAAGCAAGGATACGCCGATGCTATTCTCCTCTTTCGTGTCGGGGATTTTTATGAAATGTTCTACGAGGATGCTGTCGAAGCTGCGGGCCTCCTCTCTATTGCGCTGACATCCAGAGATAAAAGCAGTGCGACACCGGTTCCTCTTTGCGGAGTACCTTACCATGCGGCGACCGGTTACATCGCCAAGCTTCTCAAGGCAGGGCGCACGGTCGCCCTATGCGAACAGGTGGAAGACCCGAAGCTGGCCAAAGGATTGGTCCGCCGAGAAGTCGTTAGACTGTATACCCCCGGCACATTGATTGATCATGAATTCCTGTCGCCGTCAGAATCCAACATTCTGGCGGCTGTCGCTGTAACGACATCCAAAAGTAGCTCTGATCCTCCACCCATGTCCCTTGGCGTGGCTTCATTGGATCTCTCTACCGGCCACTTTTCAATCGAAGAGTTCACCGGCGACCATGCCATGCTCAGCTGTTTCGACGAACTCGCCCGTCTCCAACCGAGGGAGTTGCTACTCTCCGATTCTCTACGACCGGAGATCAAAAGACACTTCGTGTCCCTCCCCGGATCTCGACTGAGTCAACGACCGGCAGCCTGGTTCAATCTCGACGATGGGCGCGCGCTGCTGCACGGACACTTTTCGGTCCATTCCCTGGACGGCTTCGGATGCCAAGGCTTTTCAGTCAGCATCGCAGCCGCCGCTGCCGTACTGCGCTATGTGCAGGAAACCCAGCCCGCGGCAAAACTCGCTCATATCACGCGTCTCACGATCAGACGGCAACATGACGCGATGCATCTTGATGGCGCGACCATTCACAACCTCGAACTGGTTCGACCGATGAGTTCATCAACGGCGCATGGTAGTAACCGTGAATCGACGCTCCTTGCGGTCCTCGATCGCACTGCCACCGCCATGGGAACTCGATTGCTCCGCGAGTGGATTCTCCGTCCGCTTCTGGATTCCAGGCTTATCCAGGCAAGGTTGGACAGCATTGCCGAGTTGAAGGAACGCGCCGATGCCCGTGTGGGAATGAGATCAGTGTTGCGCAGTGTTCAAGATATCTGTCGGTTGAGTAGCCGCATTTCCCTAGGGGTCGTGACTCCAAGAGATCTAGTGGCACTCAAGGAATCGGTGGCGGTCCTGCCTGAATTATGGCGATACCTCGAAACCCTTTCGTCTCCTCTTTTGGCTGAATTCAAGCATTCGTGGGACAACGCGCAGGATGTCTATGACCTCATTGAACAAGCCATTCTCCCTGAAGCACCGCTATCCAGCCGCGAGGGGGGGCTGATCAAAGAGGGCTATCACGCCGGGGTGGATGAACTGCGCAAGGCTGGTCGTGAAGGGAAGGCTTGGATCACAGCGCTCGAAGCCAGGGAACGGCAGCGCACCGGCATCGAATCCTTGAAGATTCGGTACAACCAGGTCTTCGGCTATTACATCGAAGTCACCAAATCCAATCTGGCGAAAGTACCGAACGACTACGTGCGCAAGCAGACGCTGGTCAATGCGGAACGTTTCATGACGTCCGAGTTGAGGGATCTGGAGGAGCATGTGACCGGCGCTGAAAGCAACCTCAACAGGTTGGAATACGAATTATTTGAGAGTCTGCGGATGCAGCTCTTAGGCGAGACCCCCCGGCTCCAAAATATTAGTGAGTCCCTGGCTACGCTCGATGTCCTCGTGTCACTGTCTGAAACTGCCGCCCTGAATCATTATACCCGTCCGACCGTTGATGATTCAGGAATGATTCTGATCAAAGAAGGACGACATCCGGTTGTCGAACGACTGGATCCCCGTGACGGCTTCGTGCCGAATGATACCCGATTGGACCTCGCTGGAGAACGGCTTCTAATTCTGACCGGTCCTAATATGGCCGGGAAAAGCACCTATCTTCGGCAGGTGGCCTTGATTACGCTGCTGGCGCAAATCGGCAGCTTCGTTCCCGCAAAGGAAGCCCATATCGGACTGGTCGACCGCATCTTCACCAGAGTCGGCGCCTCGGATAACCTGAGCGCCGGCCAAAGCACGTTCATGGTTGAGATGACCGAAACGGCTCAAATTCTCAATTGCGCCACGAACAAAAGCCTTATTCTCTTGGATGAAATCGGACGTGGAACAAGCACCTATGACGGACTGAGTATCGCTTGGGCTGTCGCGGAGTATATTCAGAATCCTGAACGGTTGGGCACGCGCACACTCTTTGCCACGCACTATCATGAGATGACAGAACTTGAAACCTTGCGGGAGGGAGTGAGAAACTACCGTGTCGCTGTTCACGAACGAGATGGCGATGTCTTATTCCTACGAAAGATTGTGCCGGGAGGAGCCGATCGAAGCTACGGAATTCATGTCGCTAAACTCGCTGGTCTTCCCAAAGAAGTCATCCTGCGCGCTCAAGAGGTGCTTCTCCGACTGGAACGACCAACCAGTACGCAGGTTGCCATGTCGCCCACACAAGAAATGGTCCATCCCGATGCTTCGCTTCCCTGCCCGCATCCCCTGCTCGAAGAGGTTCGGCAGATGAATCTGTTTTCCATGACCCCCCTGGACGCTCTCAATACGTTAGCCGATATACAACGCCGGCTAGAACCAGCCCAGGATAGTTCGACCACCTAATCCTGCACACAGTGGTCGCCGTTATGGAGATGATCCAACCGTCCCGATCTCGCCGTTGTGAAGGCCTCCTGAGTGCTTTCAGAAAGACAGACAAAAAAGGCGGCGCCCTTTGGGGAGCGCCGCCTCTTGATACCGCGGTGGTCTAGTTTTGACGATTAATGCTTGGCACCACCACCCATGTTGTACTGAGCCGTCCAGGGAACCAGGCCGGCAAGCGGCTTTCCATTTGGAGCCAATACATCATATTGAAGAGGAAGCGCACCTTCCCCTTTCGGAGTGGTATTGAGCCCCTGTTTGGCCACGGCGCAACCCTTATCCATTTCATCCTTACCAACGCAATCCTTCAGGCGGAGTGAGCTGATGCTCTTGGGGTGCCCCATTGTACCGGCATTTTCGTCAATTTTCTTAACTGCAGTGATGACGCGGTGGTTCTGCTCCGTTTCTTGAGCGGTAAACTCCACCAGGGTCGTCGCAGATGAAGGAGGTACTTCCTTCGCCGCAGCTGGTCCAGCATGGGGACGAGCCATCGATTTGATCTGCTCCCACACACCCTTGTCGGCAGCATAGAACTTTACGTTCTTTCCGGGATGGATTTTCTGCCAGAAGAGTCCGCTCTCGGCATTTCCACCGAAGACTGCAATGTTGATCCACACTGCTTCATCGTAGGGATCGAGAATGATCACACGTCCCTGCAACGTGGTCGCTTTGCTCATATCCCCCCATTCGAACCGCTCCTGGAATGCTTCAATGGCCAGCGCACCGGTGGCGAAAACGACCACCAGAGCTACGGCAGCCATGAAGGCCCAGCCTTGCTTATGAAGCTTCATAATGATCTCCTCCTTCAACACGAACCATGAATGAGTTAGGGGAGCTTGCTGATCAATAATTTTCCCATTACTCCTTGAGAAGCTTGAAGCCAGTGATGGTTCTCCCATCAAGGGTCACTTCCATAGCCACGAGATCCTGAGATGCTTTGATAATTTGATCCATCAGAGTCTTGTCCTTCACGGCAAGACGAACGGTTGTGGCTGCATGGTACCAACCGGCATAGGGATTATTCTTGTCAGTTCCGCCAACGAATCCCCACGAACAACATACAAATAATGGATCGGGCGGCATCACATCCATCTGGGTCGATGAACGACCGGCTGGCGTCCCCGAGGCAGGCTCACCAGTATTCCAGTACTGAATTCCGAACAAAATCTCTCCGTCTGGGTTATCCGCCCACTGAGACCACACCCGTCCCTTGAGGGTATTGGTCGTTTCTCCCTTGAAGCTCTTACCCCCACCGGCAGTAATTTCGGCCGGTCCTTTTACCGGTCCCGCTGGGTCATCCGCTGCTGCGGCAAACTCGGCCGTCAGCAAGCCGACTGCGGAAAACACTGCAATTGCGGCTCCAACTACGACCCTATTCATAGTCTTATCCCTCCTTGGAAAAGATGATGACCAGGAATCCCAAACCTACAAGAAGTTCAAAAAAAAGAATTTTTGAGAAAACAATCGAGCAGGAGGAAGTGCAATGGACACCCCCTTTCACTCTGCTTCCTCTCCTGAACCACTAGAATATACAGATCTAATCGCAAAAACGCGCACATCGTACTGAAATCACCAAAATGTGTCAAGGAAATGTTTTGCGGACAACTGGCCGCGTCATCTCAAACAAACTCCCAACGTTATTCATCAGTTATACGGCTTCATTTCAGTTCTGACACGGAGAAACCACAACCCTCCCTGCACCATGAATGTGGGCAGCCCGAGCCCGCCAAAAAATGCCATCATACCACGGCCGATTCAATGGCCCTGTGCGTAATGGGACCGAGTGCCGTAATGGAGAGTCGCTCCAGACCCAATAATTCTCGTCCGACGCGATACACTTGTTCGGTCGTCACGCGGTCGATCTCGGCGACCATTTGCTCCAGAGAAATATGACACCCTTGAGAGAGTTCGTCTTTGGCCAGCTTACTCATTCGGCTGTGTGAACTTTCTAGACTGAGCATCAGACTACCCTTCATTTGATTCTTCACACGAACCAGATCCTTCGCATCCACTCCATGCGTTCGCATCCGCTTGAGTTCCCGACGCACGAGGTCGATCACTCGGAGCACTTCCTTGGGCCTCGTCCCCGCGTAAATTGAAATCATGCCTCCATCCGAATACGTTGAAAGGAAGGAATAGATCGAATAGACCAATCCCCTCTTTTCGCGAACTTCTTGAAAGAGGCGTGAACTAACGCTTCCTCCCAGCACCCCATTGAGCGCATGAGCTGCGTACCGATCTTTATGTCCGGAAGCGACGCCTTTCAATCCTAAGCATAGATGGACCTGCTCCAAAGGCTTTTTCTGAACGAGTAGTCCAGATGTGACCTCTGGCGGCCAGCGCTGCGGCGACACGCCAGTCATCATCCGCGTGTCCCCAAAACATTTTAGCAACAACTGCTCGAGGCGTTTCCAAGAAAAATTGCCCGCGACTGCGATGACGGTTTGCCGGGGGTCGTAGTGCGCCCGAACGTATTTCAGTAAGTCCTGCCTGTTCAGATTCTGTATTCGTGTTTCCTCTCCCAGAATAGGCCGACCGAGGGGGTGGTTCTTGAGGGTATGCCTCATGTGAAGTTCTTGCACCAGATCTTCCGGATCGTCCTGAACCATCTTGATTTCCTCGAGGACTACCTTCTTTTCCTTTTCCACTTCCCGTGAATCAAACCGAGAGTGATGGAAAAGATCGGAAAGGAGTTCAAGCGCGGTTTCAAGCTGTTGATCGAGAACTTTCACATAGAATGTCGTCGTCTCTCGAGTGGTGAACGCATTCATTTCCCCGCCGAGAGCATCAATCTCTCGTGAAATCTGGATGGCCGACCGCCGCCTGGTCCCCTTGAAGAACATATGCTCAAGAAAGTGAGAAAGGCCCTCTTCCCCGAGCTGCTCGTCACGAGATCCGACGTTGACCCAAATGCCGATGGTCACTGACTTTAGGGTAGGAATATGTTCGGCGACGATCCGAAGGCGATTATCAAGAACAATTTTGCGATACACGACGATTCATCCAGCGGTGGTTGGTTCTTTGGCCGGAGCAGGCATCGCCTCTTTACGACTGAGACGAATCTTCCCCTGCTTATCAATCTCGAGCACCTTCACCATGATCTCGTCGCCTTCCTTCACTTCGTCGGAAACGGCTTTCACACGGTGATGCGCTAATTGAGAAATGTGCACGAGTCCGTCCGTACCTGGCAGCACTTCAACGAACGCGCCGAAATCCATGATTTTGCGGACGGTGCCCAGATAAATCTTTCCGATTTCTACTTCTTCAGTGATTCTCTTGATGATATCAATGGCTTTCAACGCGGACGCTTCATCGTTGGACGCCACGGTGACATCCCCGCTATCTTCAACGTTAATCTTCGCCCCGGTTTCGGCGATAATGCCGCGAATCGTCTTCCCACCCGGACCGATCACGTCACGGATCTTGTCCTGCTTGATCTTAAGGGGAAAGATCCGGGGAGCGAAGGGCGAGAAATTGGCACGAGACGCAGGCAAGGCTTGCAGCATGCGATCGAGAATGTGCAGCCGCCCCACTCGTGCCTGCTCCAGCGCCTCACGCATCAACCCGGAAGTGATGCCGGCGATCTTGATATCCATCTGCAGAGCGGTCACTCCGCGCTTCGTTCCCGTGACTTTGAAATCCATATCCCCCAGATGATCCTCCAGACCGAGAATATCGGAGAGCACCATCACTCGATCGTTCTCCTTGATCAATCCCATCGCGATACCAGCCACCGGCTCCTTGATCGGCACTCCAGCATCCATCAGGGCCATCGTTCCACCACATACGGTGGCCATGGAAGAGGAGCCATTGGATTCCAGAATGTCCGATACGATACGAACGGTATAGGGGAATTTGTCCTTGCCCGGAATAATCGACTTCAACGCGCGCTCAGCCAGGGCGCCATGCCCCACCTCGCGGCGACCGGGTGAGCGCAATGGCCTGGCCTCGCCTACGCTGAAGGGTGGAAAATTGTAATGCAGCATGAATGTGCGTGAGTATTCCCCCTCCAACGCATCAATGCGTTGTTCATCGTCCGATGTGCCCAGTGTGACGACTGCGAGACTCTGGGTTTCGCCTCTTGTGAATAACGCCGATCCATGCGTTCTCGGCAAGACGCCGACTTCGCAGGTGATGGGCCGAATCTGAGACGGCCCACGTCCATCGGCCCGTACGCCGCGCTCCAAAATCATGTTCCGGACTTC
Organism: Nitrospiraceae bacterium; assembly: GCA_040510255.1. Lineage (GTDB taxonomy): Bacteria > Nitrospirota > Nitrospiria > Nitrospirales > Nitrospiraceae > DASSBQ01. The sequence goes on from JBEVJJ010000033.1 coordinate 54,582, forward strand.
GGTGTATTCCAGAGAATGGAACGTCAGTTTGACATGACGCTGACGGTTGGGATCCTCGCTTTTCAACTTTTCGACTGCCTCTTCTAAGATGTGGTCCAGCCGTTCTTGGCGCGCGGTCTTATTGGGAATCAATATGGCCTCACGGATGGGACCCGCCACAAGGGCGCGAACTTCTGAAGCCAGCACCGAATCAATTTGCTCGGTCACCACTGCCCGCTTCGGTTTGCCTGCCAGCGCTTGCAATTCGAGAATCTTGGTCACGATTTTCTTGATCTCGGCATGAGCCAATTCAATCGCTTCCAGCATAGTCGTTTCCGGCAATTCGTCTGCTCCCGCCTCTACCATCATGACGGCATCAGCAGTTCCAGCCACCACCAGGTGCAAGTCGCTTCGTTCGAAGACCTCCATGTCCGGGTTGACAACAAATTGTCCGTCAACACGGCCGACCTTCACGGCGGCCACAGGACCGCCGAATGGGATGGAGGAAACGGACAATGCGGCGGAGGCCGCAATGATCCCGATCACATCCGAGGCGCCGGTCTTATCCGCGGATACCACTGATGCGATGACCTGCGTTTCATGGTAATACCCTTCCGGAAACAACGGGCGAAGAGGGCGGTCGATCAGGCGGCTGGTCAATACTTCTTTCTCAGAGGGGCGGCCCTCCCGTTTGAAATACCCTCCTGGAATCTTTCCCGCGGCATAGGCCTTCTCCTGATAGTCTACCGTCAGCGGCAGAAAATCGATTCCAGGTTTCGCCTGCAGTGATGCGACCGCCGTGGCCAAGACGACTGTGTCCGCATACGATGCCCAAATAGCGCCATCAGCTTGTTTTGCCACCCGACCGGTTTCCAGACGTAATCGACGTCCGGCTATGTTCAATTCAACCACGTGTACCATCTATAGGTCCCTCCGATTATGTCCCACAGATGCCCACAGAGATAAGCTCGCTGGGTAAGGGCTGAGTGCGAAATTTTGCGTGTTGGGTCTTAAAGCGTTCGGAATTGATCAACTCCTTGCTCAGCACTTCACACCTTCCGAAGATGAGCCCATCTCCGTGTTCATCTGCGCGACTGAATTCGCCGCCGACACCATGCGCAGCGGCACACTCCGCTTCTGCCTTATTTACGAATCTTTAACCGATCCAACATTGACCGGTACCGCGCATCATCAATATGCCGGAGATAGTCCAGTAACCGCCGCCGGCGACCTACCAATTGCAGGAGTCCACGCCGCGAGTGATGGTCCTTCTTGTGCATCTTGAAATGGTCGGTCAAATATCCGATCCGATTGGTAAGAATCGCAATCTGGACTTCCGGCGAACCGGTATCCTGATCGTGTTGCCGGTATTGGCGAACCAAGTCATGTTTGGTTTCCTTCAACAATGCCATATGCCCCACTCCTTTGTTGAATCCTTCACCCACAGTTTACTGTTTCTTCACTCATCAATACCTTCTCGACGGCAATCGGAGGGTGAGAGCAGCCTGCGCCGGTCGTCATCCGATCGTCCGGCCACCGACCGATGGCCAACAAGCGACCTCCCTGGTCCCTAATTCGAATCCCCCGCCGACCAGGAGCGTCAATCTGTTCCGGCTGAGGTTCCCAAGTGAGTACAGAGTTCCGGGGCACAGCCACGCCGTGAAGGACACGGTGCGCTGTTGCATCGTCGACGATGCACGCAGGCAACGATTGCAACGCGGCATCCAGCGACAAGAAGCATGCAGACCATCGATCGATGCTTAACGAGGCTTCGAAGTCGTCTATCGTGGCCGCACGATCCACTGTGAGGGGTCCCACCCTCGTACGCTCCAACGCAAGGAGATGTCCACCCACACCGAGAAACCGGCCAATATCGGCACACAATGTTCGGATGTAGGTGCCTTTGGAACACACCACGCGAATGGAAATGTCCGTCCTATCGATTCGCTCCACCTCGATGTGTAAAATCGTCACGACCCTGGCTGCGCGGTCCACAACCCGCCCCTCACGGGCTGCCTTGTACAGAGGCACGCCCGCGATCTTGACGGCCGAATACATCGGTGGGACCTGCTCAATACGCCCCTTGAAACGAGAGATGGCCGCAAGGATGATATCGTCGGTGAGCCCGATGATTGGCCGACGTACTAATACCGCGCCGGTGGCATCCAGGGTATCGGTCGTCTCTCCAAGCCGAAGGACTGCTCGGTATTCTTTGTCCCAGTCCAACAAATACTCGGCAATGCGAGTGCCCCGACCGATCAGCAGAGGCAAGACTCCGGTCGCAGCCGGGTCGAGCGTCCCTGCATGTCCGACTTTCACTCCCCCCAAACTACGCCGTAGACGGGCGACTACGTCATGGGACGTCCATCCCGCTACCTTCCTGATATTCAACACACCATCAACCATCATCATCGGGACAAATTTTGAGGACACGATGACCTCGGAGGTGCTCGTCACGGTTCGGAATTTGGAGCGGTGGATGGGGTCACCGGTCCATCAGCTTCAGGATCTTCCATGCGAAGACTATCAAGCAACTGCAGAATTCTGTCACCGCGCGGACCACTGATGTCCTTGATGAACATGAGATCCGGTAGATATCGCAGAGAGACGCGTCTCCCCAGTTCCGCCCGAATGAATCCGGCCGCTTTTTGCAATCCGTCAAACACCTGGCGTTCACCTTCCTGCGGCTCCATCGTCGTCACATAGATGCGCGCAAGCCTGAGGTCATCGGTAAGTTCAACATCGGTGACGGTCACGGAACGCACTCGAGGATCCTTGATCTTGCGCATCAAGATGTCCGCAACTTCCATCCGAATCTGATCGGCTACCCGTTCAGCCCTCTTATAGGCAGTCTTGGCCATGGCGTTCCGTTCAAAGCAATTCGACGTGTGACCGGACCAACTCAATGGTAGGGATGCCACGAATCAGGTTGAGAGCCTGCTCCATGACCTGACTGACATGAGCGGATTCGTTTGCGACACAAGCCAACCCTAGAATCGATTTCTGCCACAAGTCATGCTCCCCGACTTCCGCCACGGAGAGGTTGAACTTTTCACGCAAACGACTCTTCAAACTCTGCAAGACCTGTCTTTTCCCCTTGAGGGAATGGCCGTCGGGAATGAAGAGTTCAATCGTGCAAACACCAACGATCATGCCCTTTGGCTTTGTGGCGCAGACGCGCGACCGGCCGTTTCAAGCTTCGCCGCAATCTTGTCGAACACATAGGCTTCGATCACGTCACCGGACTTGACGTCATTAAAATTCTCGATGGTTATGCCGCACTCATAGCCCTGCTGCACTTCGCGGACATCATCCTTAAACCGGCGAAGCGATCCGATTTTTCCCTCATACACCACGACGTGATCACGGATCACTCTTGCTCCGGCGCTGGAACGAGTCACCGTGCCATCGATGACATAACACCCGGCGACCAGTCCTGCCTTCGGGATCGTGAATACCTGACGAACTTCTGCCCGACCCACAACTCGCTCTTTCAGCATAGGCTCGAGCAAACCTTCCATCGCTGCTTTGATATCGGCCAAGGCGTCGTAAATAATGTTATAGAGCCGAATGTCGACACTCTCGTGTTCCGCGAGCGCTGCCGCTTTCGGCTCGGGCCGGATGTTAAAGCCGATCACAATCGCCTTGGAGGCCGCCGCCAGCAGGACATCGGTTTCGGTGATCCCTCCGACGCCACTGTGCATGACCTTCAGCTTGACGGCCCCTGCAGGCATCTTCTCTACAGCGGCGGCCAACGCCTCCGCAGACCCTTGTACATCGGCCTTGATCACGATGGGCAATTCTTTGACATCCCCTTCCTGAATCTTGGCAAAGAGATCGTCCAGGCTGACCTTGGCCGATCCGGCCAATTCGGTAGCGCGCTGCTTTTGTGCACGCTCCTCAGCGATCTCACGAGCCACACGCTCATCCTTGACGATGATAAACGGATCTCCGGCCAAGGGAACTCCGGGCAACCCGACAACCTCCACCGGTATGGACGGCCCGGCTTCCGTGACCTTGCTCCCCGTGTCGCTCAGCAGAGCGCGCACTCTCCCGCTGAACGTTCCGACGACGAAGGCGTCGCCGACCTTCAAGGTCCCGCTCTGCACGAGCACGGAAGCCACCGGCCCACGCCCTCGTTCCAATTTGGCTTCAATAACCAAACCCCTGGCCATTTTGGTCGGATCCGCCTTGAGCTCCAATACTTCAGCCTGCAGCAGAATCATCTCCAACAGTTGATCCAGCCCGGTTCCTTGCTTCGCAGAGACCTCCACCATGATCGTTTCACCGCCCCAAGCCTCGGGGATCAACCCATGCTCCGAGAGGGCGTTCTTGACTCGATCGGGATTTGCGCCGGATTTGTCGATCTTATTGATCGCCACCACGAGTTGAACACCCGCAGCCTTGGCATGGTTGATGGCCTCCACGGTCTGAGGCATCACTCCGTCATCGGCGGCCACAACGAGAACCACGATGTCCGTCGCTTTGGCCCCGCGGGCTCGCATCGCCGTGAAGGCCTCATGGCCAGGCGTATCGAGGAACGTGACGAGTTTCCCCTGGACGTTGACCGTGTATGCGCCGATATGCTGCGTGATTCCACCGGCTTCCCCCTCCGCGACCTTCGCCTGACGAATGGCATCGAGTAGCGAAGTCTTCCCATGGTCGACATGGCCCATGATCGTGACAACAGGCGGCCGCGGCTGTACATGCTCTTCGCCCGCAGTGTTGGCTGCTTCCTCAAGCAGATCGTCTCCGGCCTTTTCGACCGTGACTTCCACTTTTGCACCATATTCATCCGCAATGAGCGCGGCCGCTTCAAGATTGATGGGTTGATTGAAGGTCACCATCTGACCCATGTCCATCAATTTCTTCACGACTTCCGCAGGACGTTGCCCGATCAATTCGGCGAAGTCCTTGACACTCACACCCGCCGTTAGTTTCACGCTTTTCTTTCTCGGCTTCGTAATTTCAGCCGGTGCACTATGGTGTGCGTGCTTGGACCGCTCTTCACGTCGTTGAACCGGAATAGCCCGCAGGTCATCCCAACGGGTCGCATCATCCCTGAAGCGTACATCCTCTTCTTCGCGAGGCCGAGGTCCTTTCCGGGCCTTTTTGAGCTTGTCACGACCCTCTGCATCCAGACTTTCGATGGAAAAGCTCTTTTTCTTTCCGACCGGAGCCAAGGTATCGATGGCCGGAGGCTTGGGCGCGACAGACGGCCCCGCCTTGGCCTCACTGGACTCCGTCGTCAGAACAGAGGGTGCGCCGACAGCAGGACCGGCCTCGCCGACCGATACCGGCTCGAGGTGGGCCTGCTCCTCCGTGTTGGTCGCGGCAACCTTGGTCTCTTGTGCCGACGGAGCAGCCCATACCCCGATCGATGAGCTTGGCTCGCTCGCGGCCATCGGCGGCAATTCCTCGGCAAGCTCATCCTTTTTCTTCTTGATCAGGATTCGCTTCTTATCTGATTTGTGCGATTCATCCGCATGCGCCGGATGCGCTCTGCTGGAGGTCTCGTGCAAGGCTCCCACCCCTTTACCTGCCTTCATGACTTTTCGGCTCTCCTGGGGATGGATGGGAGACTCATGGCTTCCGGAGGAATCATCGGGCCTTGCCCTATTCTTCGGTTCAAGTTTTTCCAACGCGATGCGCACCGCGTCATCATCGAGGGCGCTGCTGTGAGACGCCACGGCAATCCCCAACCGCTTCAGTTCGGGAATGAGATCGCGGTTCTCCATTCCAAGTTTTTTTGCCAATTCATACACACGCATGGCGCTCGACTCGCTTCGCTATCCTGCCGTTACACCTACTGAGGCTGCTCAGCCTGACTTCGGGCCTCCTCCCGGGCAGCTTCCTGCTGTCGCTGAGCCTCAGTCTCTTCTGCTAAAGCCGCCTTGATTTCTTTGTCTCGCTCGGCCTTTTCTTTTTCGTACTCGGTCGCACTGATAATATCGATTTTCCATCCGGTCAAACGCGCCGCAAGTCGCACATTTTGACCATTCTTCCCAATGGCCAATGACAACTGAGAATCCGCCACCACGACGAGAGCCGACTTCTTGTCCTCGTCGATTCCAACCTTTTCGATGGACGCAGGGTTCAGGGCCTCGGCGATGAAGACGCGCGGATCTAAGGTCCAAGTGATGATATCAATTTTCTCTCCCCGCAATTCCCGAACAACGGCTTGGACACGAGATCCCTTGATGCCGACACAAGCCCCGACGGGATCAACCGCCTTGTCGCGGGACGATACTGCGATCTTCGTTCGATCACCCGGTTCGCGAACGATCGACTTAATTTCGACTATTTTTTCCCCCACTTCAGGCACTTCCATCTCAAATAATTTTGCCACGAACTGCGGATGACTTCGGGAGAGAATGACTTGCACGTCTTTGGGCGTACGACGCACTTCAAGGAGCAACGCTTTCACGCGGTCGCCGCGACGATAGACCTCCCGGGGTATCTGTTCCTGAATGGGCAGGATGGCTTCGGTCTTTCCGAGGTCAACCAAGTAATTGCGACGTTCCATCCCGAGAATAATCCCGTTGACCAGGTCACCCTGTCTCGTCGAATACTCCTTCTGGACCGCTTCCCATTCCGCCTCCCGCACCTTTTGAAAAATGACCTGCTTCGCCGTCTGCGCGGCAATTCGGCCTAATTCGTCCATCTCGATAAGCGACCCGATCTCATCGCCGACCTCCGCCCCGTCGTCGAATTCGCGAGCTTCCCTCAGCGAAATCTCGGCCTTTGGATTCGTGACCGTGTCGACGATGATCTTTTTCGAGACGACTGAAATCTCCCCGGTCTTCGGATCGATTTCGACTTCGATGTTCTCGGCTTGGCCAAACCGCTTTTTGGCAGCCGTCTGCAGGGCGGATTCGATGGCGCCAATGACCCTGGCTTTGTCTATGCCTTTTTGGCGACCAATCTCATCAATGACGGAGATCAATTCTCTATTCATACCCTCCACCTCTCATCATCTGCTCGGCAGACGTGCGACACTTCTGTGACGGGCGACTAGAATCCTACCTCCAGCCTGGCAGTCGCAATGCGCCCGAACTCGAAGCGAACCATTTCCATGATTTTCTTTTCTTCCAATGCCAGTGTCACGACGTGCTCCTCCACATCGACCACCTCGCCGGTGACTCGCCATTGACCCTTGTGAGCCTCTTTCAGCTTGAGACTGACGCGTTTCCCCTGTACCCGCCGAAAGTCTTCCGGGCGCCTCAGCGGGCGATCCAATCCCGGAGACGACACTTCCACCATATACGCGTGAGGAAACGGGTCGACAACGTCCAAGGCAGGATTCAATGATCGATGGGCCTGTTCACAATCTTCAAGAGTCACGCCTCCCGCCTTGTCAATGAATACTCTGACGATGGTGCGAGGTCCCTGTCCAGAAATAGAAATCTCCACCAGGTTGAGTCCAAGCGACCAGAGAATGGGCCGGACGACCTGTTCTATCCGGTCGGTCGCATCCTGCATCCGATCCACCGGTGACAAGTCCTTTCAAGTCAAACATTCGGGATCCAGCTATCATACTGAAAGACAAGAAAGCAGCTCAAACAAAAAAGTGGGCCTGGGCCCACTTAAAGCGTCGCAACATACCACGTCATTTACGACCAAAGCAAGAGTATCACATGGTGAGAGCCGCAAACCGACTCGACAACAATCGACTAATCGGACCAGGCGCCCCCGACCCAATCGGCTTCCCGTTGATCCGGACGACGGGAAGCACCTCCACCGTAGTCCCGGTCAGGAATACTTCGGAAGCCGCATGCAATTCCTCCTGGAGTGGATGCTGCTCCACGACCGTGAGTCCCTCGCGTCGGGCCAGATCGAGCACCAGCGAGCGCGTGACTCCGGAAAGAATGTCGGGGCCCTCGGGAGACGTCATCAACTGCCTGTCGCGCACGAGCAGGACATTGCTCACCGACCCCTCCGTCACACGTCCGCCCCGCACGAAGATTGCCTCAAAGGCTCCCGCTTCCTTCGCCCGCTGACGAGCGAGGATGTTGGCGAGCAAATTCACACTCTTGATGTCGCACCGACCCCAGCGCAAATCATCCATCGTGATGGCATCGACGCCGTTCACACGGACGGCATCTGCCAGCGGTTGCATTTCGCGCACCGTCAGCACGATCGTTGGTTTTGCATGGGGAGGAAACTGATGATCTCTCGGCGCGGGACCTCTCGTCACCTGAATATAGATCTTGCTCTCCGGATAGGAAGCTTGTGACAGCGCCTTTGTCACCACCTCATCCCACTCCACCCTGGATACAGGTACCGGAAGCTTCAGCGCCTGTGCACTTCTTTCGAGCCGGTCAAGGTGGGCGGAGAGTTGAAATGGATGATTGCCGTACGTTCGGACGACTTCATAGACCCCATCGCCGAATTGAAAGCCGCGGTCCTCTATGGATACGACAGCATCGGAGAGCGGAAGAAATCGTCCGTTCACATATGCGATATCCGGCACTCGGAAGTCCTCACATGGGCCCGGCATCAGATACAGTCACGTCGTACACGTGGCGATCTTCTGCCGTAAATTTCCAACCTAACCGCTTCTCAAAAAGAATTCTATGCGTGCCGAGCGAGACCGGCTGGAATTCGAAGGTCCGTCTACCCGAATCCACAGCGTTGCCATTCGCGATGCGGAGATATTCGTCATCGAGAAGGACGAGGCCGGATGCATGATACGTCGGCACCCACAGTTCACCTCTGGTTCGGTCTTCCCAGAGATGAATGTGAAAAGGAACATTCAGTCGCGCCATGAGGACTCGCGCCTCCTGTTCACCGTGCGCCCCGAACCTATCCTCGCTCGTCAATGAAGACATCCTTCTAACCGGCGATGCCAGTTTTCATCCCGATGCACCGTCCCTAC
>JBEVJJ010000034.1:0-3235 GCA_040510255.1 Nitrospiraceae bacterium
CAAGTTTCCGCTCGTGGTCCGCGACGGACCAGGATTCCTCGTCAACAGGATTCTGACACGCTATCTCGCGGAGGCGGTGATCCTGGTAGGGGAGGGAATCCCTATTCGCCGCATTGATGCGGTCGCGAAGGACTTTGGCATGGCCGTGGATAGCGGGCACCCCATGGGCCCTCTCGAACTCCTCGATTTGATCGGACTCCCGGTCGCTATGCACGTGCTTACCTCGCTTGCCGTACTGGGATCGCGCATTGAATCGCGTGACATACTGCTGCGTGGCTTCCTTTTCGAGAAACATCCGGTCACATTTTGGAAGTCAGGAAAAGAAAACCCACAGGCCATCGACCTGATCAGGCAGTACCGTCGTACCGAGTCGTCGTCAGATAGTGGCCCTGTCACAGACGACATGCTTCACCAACGCCTGTTCCTTCCGATGGTGGACGAAGCGGTGCGCTGTTTGACGGACAAGATTGTAGACCATCCTTGGCAGGTGGATTTTGCCCTGACTTACGGGATTGGATTTCCCGCGTTCCGTGGAGGTCTCCTGGCCTGGGCGAGACAGCAGATGGCGCCGGGGCAGCTCACAGCGGCCTTGGATTTACTGTCACGAACGTATGGCAAACGGTTCGAGCCTTGTCCGGCGATTGCACAGGGAGGATGGTAGCGGCCGAGTCACCTCAAAGGGAGCACGTCATGCCCGAACAACCTTGGTTCGTCCATTATCCTCAAGGAGTTCCCAAAGAACTCTCTCTGCCCGATGAGACGCTCACGGCGATGTTCTCTAGAAGCGCGCAACGATTTGCGCGTCGGCCGGCCCTGTATTTTTTTGGCAAGACCCTCTCCTACCAGGAAAGTCACGCATTGGTTGAGCGATTTGCCTGCGGTCTTGCGGCACTGGGCATCCGCAAGGGGGATCGTGTGGCGCTCTGCCTGCCGAATACACCGCAGGCGGTGATTGCGTACTTTGGCATCTTGCGGGCAGGTGGCATCGTCGTCGCCTGCAATCCGACGTACACGGAATATGAGCTAGCACACCAAGTGCGCGACTCAGGAGCGCGAGCCATTGTCGTGCTCGACTTGATGTATCAAAAGATACAACATCTCAATTTGGAACTGGTCATCGTCACCAGGATCACCGATTTCATGACGACGATCGCGAGATATATTTATCGACATCGAAATGGCCACCATCCGGCTCCTGACATTCAACCGGACGAAAGAACGCGTTTCTTCCATGATGTGCTCGATGACCCGTCTCCTGTGGCTTTGGAAGACCTTCCGGTCGCCTCGCCGGACGATATCGCATTGCTGCAGTACACCGGCGGTATCACAGGGATTTCAAAAGGGGCGATCTTGCTCCACCGCAATCTGACAGCGAACATCCGGCAATTGGTCAGTTGGTTTTCTCCCGCAGAGCGGGTGGAGAGTTTTCTTGCGGCGCTTCCGCTCTTTCATGTCTTTGGCATGACCGTCACACAGAATATCTGCCTGGGGATCGGAGGATGCATGGTGTTGGTGCCCGATCCCCGCAATATCCCTGTCCTTGTCACATTGTTGCGCAAGAAGCAACCGACCGTGATCACGATCGTTCCCGCGTTCGTGCGAAAACTGCTTGAGCACTGTGATGCAAAGGATTTTACGTCGACGCGGTTTGTCATCTGCGGCGGGGCGGCGTTGCCGTACGACCTCCTGAAGCAGTTCAAGGAGCGCACTGGGCATCTTATCTGCGAGGGCTATGGTCTCTCCGAAGCCTCACCCGTCACGCACTGCAATATTGCTCGTGGACTTTCCGTCAAGCGGTCGATCGGATTGCCCATCGGCAACACCGAGGCGAAGATCATGGATGAGAAAGGCCAAGAGGTTGCGATCGGTGAACGCGGTGAACTATGGGTGCGAGGCCCCCAAGTTATGGCCGGGTACTGGAACAATCCTGTCGAAACCGCAAACGCCCTGAAGCCCGGTGGCTGGCTCGCAACCGGCGACATCGCACGTATGGATCAAGACGGCTTCTTCTATATCGTCGATCGGAAGAAAGACATGATCCTGTCGACCTCCGGGTTGAATGTGTACCCGGCCGAAATCGAGCAGGTGCTTATGCTTCATCCTCATGTGCGTGAGGCAGCCGTCATTGGAGTGCGGTCCATGGATGGGGGCGAATCCATCAAGGCGTTCATCGTACCGACGAGCGAGTCCGTCTCTGCGGAAGATCTCACCGCGCATTGCCGAAGTCATTTGGCCTCCTACAAGGTTCCGAAAAAGATTGAGTTCCGCACGGAGCTGCCCAGATCAATTCTTGGGAAGACGCTCCATCGGGTCCTGCGCGCCGAGGAGGATGCGCAACTTCAACTTCAACGATCTACCGACGGTGAGCCGCAGCCGAAGAACCCATCGGCTGAAAATATTGTTGGATGCAAGGCAGGTCACTGACGTGCCTCGCCAGCGCCAAAGCGCCGGACAGCCCGGGCGATTCAATGCCGATCAGATTGATCAGGAGGGGGGTGTCTCGGTCGACGGAGACGATGAAGTCGCTCTTTTTGTGCTGGCCGAGCATCACGCAGGGCCGGATGCCCGAATAGCCCCAGCGGAGATCAGACTCTTCCAGCACGGGGAGGAACTTCCGCAGGGCCTCGACGAATGTCCCCGGCGGCGTCTTGTCCGACAGGTAGTCAGATTTATCCTGTACCGGTACCTCGTTGGGTCCCACGAACAATTGTCCATTCGGCCGGGGGCTGAAGTGGATTCCCTTGCCCGTAGCTCTTGGCGGCAGGGCGGGGTACACGAGGCGTCCAATCAAGCCCTTCTTGGACGGAGTGACCAGTTCGTAGTACTCCCCCCGCACCGGTCGAATGCTATATTTACTGTGGGACAGGGCGAGGGCGGCGATGTCATCGGCATGAAGGCCTGCCGCATTGATCAGGCAGCCAACTCGCATCTTTTGACGGTCGGTTGTAATGAGGTACTCGGTGCCTCCGTCCTCGATGCCGATGACCCGGTTATTGAACGCAAATTCGACCCCACTGGCTTCTGCGTCATTTTTCAGTGATTGCACGAAGGCGGGCGAATCGATGACACACACACTTGGAATGACGATGCCGCACGAGGCGCGAAGGTTCGGCTCCAGGGCCCGCAAGCCGGATGGCGTGACGAACGACATCCGGATATTCGATCTCCATGCGTTCAGCCACAGGCGTCGGAGCATGGACAGTTCACGCCAGAGACCTCGACGGATATCCTCCCG
>JBEVJJ010000035.1:0-12912 GCA_040510255.1 Nitrospiraceae bacterium
GGAGTGTTCTCGACTCGGTCACCCGATCGCCCGAACCCCGTAGGGCTTCACCGCGTGAAGGTCCTGGAAATCAATGCAGGTCGTTTGCATATTGGCCCCATCGAAGCGATCGACGGAACTCCGGTCATCGATATCAAGCCGGTGGTTGAATCAGTGGATTGTTGATGACAGTGACGCTTCACGCCAATCGGTCTGATGGATGCAAACCATCCCCGATTCAGCGCACGACTAGGGTAATCGCTAGGCTTGTCACCCCTTGCCTTTTGATACTCTCACCGCGTATTCACATAGGGGGCCGGCGCCCTTAATTGGGAAGATCGCGATGACGACGACCAGAAAAATCAAATCACGGCCATTGACCCATATCAGATACGGGATCGCTGGTCTGGGACATATCGCACAGGTCGCAGTACTCCCGGCGTTTGCCCACGCCGCCTCCAACTCACAGCTCACAGCGTTGGTCTCGGATGATCCGGTGAAGTTGAAACAACTCAGCGCGCGTTATCGAGTTCCATACACCTATACGTACGAGGAATATGACAAGTGCTTGCGCGAAGGGCACGTCGATGCGATGTATATCGCCCTGCCGAACAATATGCACTGCGACTATGCGGTACGCGCCGCTCAGGCAGGTGTTCACGTCCTTTGCGAAAAACCCATGGCCGTGACCGAGCAGGAATGCCGCCAGATGATCCGCGCCGCTGAGCGGACTCGGACAAAATTGATGATCGCATACCGGCTTCACATGGAAGCCGCCAACGTCCAGGCCGTGGAGATCGCCCGGTCTGGAAAACTCGGGAAGCTGCGCATGTTCAACTCTGTGTTCGCCTTGCAGGTCCGCCAAGGAGACATCCGGGTCCGACGAAAGATGGGAGGCGGCTCGCTCTATGACATCGGCGTCTACTGCATCAATGCCGCCCGCTATCTCTTTCAGGATAATCCCGTCGACGTCAGCACCTTTTCGGTGAAAGGAACAGAACGACGCTTCCGGGAAGTGGATGAAATGTCCGGAGCGCTGCTGCGTTTTCCCGGCGATAGACTCGCCACCTTCATCTGCAGCTTCGGCGCATCAGACGTATCGTCCTTTGAACTCATCGGGACCAAAGGCCGCCTGCAAGTCGACCCGGCATACGAATACGTCGGTCCCCTCACCCAACGACTCACGCTGGACGGCAAGACCCAGACCAAGCAATTTCCCGCCGGCGATCAGTTCGCGTCTGAACTCCTGTATTTTTCCGATTGCATCCGCCGCAACACAGACCCGGAACCTTCCGGTCTGGAAGGCCTCATCGACGTCCAGATCATTCAGGCCCTCTATCGCTCAGCGACGCAACGAAAGGCGATCAAGCTCGCGCTGCCGGCCAAACGCAGGTGGCCGACGAAAACGCAAGTCATCCACCGGCCGCCTGTTCGGAAGCCCAGGCTTGTGCATACCCAGTCTCCATCCTTATAACCTCCAGAATGAAACCCATCTCCCACGAAAGCCAGCCGGCGCCACTGCCGCAGGAGGCCAAGGCTAAGCACAAGCCTATCCGCACGTTGGTGGTTGATATTGGCGGTTCTGGAATCAAGGCGTTGGTCGTCAATGAGATCGGTGAACCGATGACCGAACGGATTCGCGAATCGACTCCGCGCGGCGGCAAGCCCGGTGATGTCATCAGAATCATCACAGGCTTGGCCCAGAAAGCCGGACCGTTCGAGCGCGTTTCCGTCGGATTCCCCGGAATCGTTCGCAGCGGTGTCGTGACGGGGACGGTAAATCTGGCGCCCGAATGGGACCACTTTCATCTGGCAAAAGCGCTGCACGAAATATTCAAAAAGCCCGTGCGCGCCGCCAATGATGCCGATGTCCAGGGATTCGGAGCGATTTCCGGAATGGGAGTGGAATTGGTCCTCACGCTGGGTACCGGGGTCGGATCATCTCTCTTCGTGGACGGAAGACTTGTTCCCAATGTGGAGGTTGGGAAAAACAAACTGCGCGGTGACGAATTGGAGAGAATCGGAAAAAAACGTTGGAACCGCCGCCTGGCCAAAGTGGTTACTAAACTTGAAAAGATGTTTCGCTATGACCGCCTCTATATCGGCGGCGGAAATGCCGGAATGGTGGACATCAGCGGACTTGGCGGCAACGTCACGATCGTGTCCAACCTGAATGGATTGCTCGGTGGAATCAATCTGTGGCGGGACGAGGCCGTCCCGGAAGCGCCGAAAAAGTCGAAGTAAGAAGCAGGGAACGGAGGGATGGCTAATGGCGTATGGCCCGATAAGAAGAGCCTAATGGCCAATAGCTTCCTCGCACAAACACGGAGACAGAGATCTCTTTGTTCGTGCTATGAGCCACCGGCTATACGCTCCATTCCGCTGTTTGTTTCACAAATCAGTCTTGCTCATCCCGTCCATGGACCTGCGCTGGCGGACTCGTCGCTTCCACAGCGGTGAACGGCTCCAGAATCGTATAACTGTGGCTCGATCCTTTCGGTACGATCCACGAGTCGCCTGGTTCAAGGAGCACCATCTGTCCTTCCAACTGCAGTTCTGCCCGTCCTTCAATAACGTATCCCGCCACTTCGTAGTCCCGTTGCGTCGGCGGTTTCGGCCTGGCCACCGGTAACTTGTCCCACAGCCGCATTGAGGCGTGGATGCCGGAAGCCAGATACTTCTGACCCATCTCCCCCCTTGGGGAATACTGGGATGTCACTTTTTTTACGCTCCGGTCGGTCATACTCTCTTCCCTTTACGTATTGCGAGTGGCCGGTCGGCCCCAGGACATGATGAGAGGATGAAAACCTATGGCCAGTCTCTTGTTCGATGTTCCATCCATCCCGTTGAATGTTCGATGCTTCGTCGATCGGTTTCCAGCAAGACCAGGACGGCCCCGTTGTTCTTGGACCCTCTGTCCTGCAGGTGACAGCTTGTCCGGTAGACGCAGTCAATAAGACTGCCGTGAGCCCATAGCTCAATCAGCCTGGTTTTTCAAAAATAATGCTGAGAGTGCCGGCACGGTTAACGTAAGGGAATAGGGCCGACCGTGTAACGGAACCGGTGTGGCATGCATCCCCCCCGCATTGCCCCAATCGCCGCCCCCGTAGATCGACGCGTCGCTGTTCAGCATTTCCTTCCAATAGCCCCCGCGAGGAGCTCCCACGCGATAGTTGGACCGAGGGATCGGTGTAAAGTTGCAGACAACGAGCATGATATCGCCGCCGGACTGGCTCTTGCGTATCAAACTGATGACGCTGGATGCCATATCGTTACAATCGATCCATTCAAAGCCCGCCGGCGTGACATCCCCTTCGAACAGCGACGGCTCCATGCGATACAGACGATTGAGATCCGATAACCACCGCTGCACCCCCTGATGCGGCGCATACTCCAACAGGTGCCATTCCAGTTGCCCGTCATGAGCCCATTCCGCCCTCTGTCCGAATTCACCGCCCATAAATATCAACTTCTTGGCCGCCTGAGCATACATGTACCCAAACAACACACGGAGATTTGCGAATTTTTGCCAATCGTCGCCCGCCATCTTTCCCAATAGCGAGCCTTTCCCGTACACGACCTCGTCATGAGAGAGCGGCAGAACGAAATTTTCGTGGAACGCATACAGCATGCGAAACGTCAGATTTTGATGGTGATGCTTCCGATGGATCGGGTCCAACTTCATGTACTGCAGCGTGTCATGCATCCATCCCATATCCCATTTTAGACCGAACCCCAGCCCTCCGACATAGTTGGGACGGGACACCATGGGCCATGACGTGGATTCCTCAGCGATGGTTTGCACGTCGGGATACTGCTTGTAGACCTCCTCGTTGAATCGACGCAGAAAATTGATCGCCTCGATATTCTCGCGTCCTCCGTACTGATTGGGAATCCATTCTCCTTCCTTTCGGGAATAGTCGAGATACAGCATCGAGGCGACGGCGTCCACACGCAATCCGTCAATATGATATTTGTCGAGCCAGAACAACGCGCTGCTGATGAGAAAGCTTCGAATCTCATTGCGTCCGTAGTTGAACACATAGGTGTTCCAGTCCGGATGAAATCCCTGCCGGGCATCCGCATGTTCATACAGATGGGTGCCGTCGAAATAGCCCAGACCATGTTCATCGGTCGGAAAATGCGACGGAACCCAGTCGAAAATGACCCCGACTCCGTACTGATGGAGCGTATCGATGAGAAACATGAGATCCTGAGGCGTGCCGTAATTTGCAGACGGCGCGAAGTATCCCGTCGTTTGGTACCCCCAGGAGCCGAAAAACGGATGGTCCATCAACGGCAAAAACTGGACATGCGTGAATCCCATCTGCTGCATGTACTCCGCCAGCGGAACCGCCAGTTCCCGATAGCTCAACGATCGGTTCCCCTGATCGGCAATCCGTCGCCAGGAACCGACGTGCATCTCATACATCGATATCGGCGCATTGAGAGCATTCCTTTTTTTCCGCTGCCGCATCCACTCCGTATCGTTCCACTCGTAGGCGAGGTCCCACACGATGGAGGCGGTTTTTGGAGGAATTTCGTTGAAAATGGAGAAGGGATCGGTCTTATCGACCCGATATCCAAGATGCCGGGAGCGAATATGATATTTGTAGAGCGTTCCTTTGTTGGCCCCGGCAATAAACCCTTCCCAAATACCCGAGTTCCCGCGCGGCTTGAGCGGATGGGCATCCTGTTTCCAATCGTTGAAGTTTCCGACGACGGAAACCCACTCCGCATCCGGCGCCCAGACGGAGAAAGACGTCCCCTCGACGCCGTTCACGAGGCCCGGATGGGCGCCCAGCTTTTCATACAGCTTGAACTGCGTGCCTTCGTTAAACAGATAGATATCGTCGTCGGTCAGTCGGCTGATTTCTTGGTTCATCGTGGTGCCCTGGCGTTTGGTCACGGCTACACCTCATCATCTGTGAATCGTTGGATCATCTCCTGGAATCATTCGTTTATTGGGAATCGGCCATCCTACATCACGGTTCCCTTCCTGTCATCCAATCATGACATCACCGACCGTCAACGAGCCATCTTGCATTTTGCAATCGTCATTCCTCATCTCTTCAAGGATGCCATGCAGGGGGATCGCCACCCAGGCCGGCCGGTTGTTCAGTTCATACCCCAACTCATAGACGGCCTTTTCCAGAAGATGAACATTCAACAGCAGGGTAAACTCGCCCCGTGAGCGCGGTTGAAACGACGCCACCGACGTATGCTGCATATAGCTCTGAATGAACGCACCACGCGCCGACCGGTACCAGATACGAGCCCATGGCTCCAGATCATTCCCCTGCTGGACCCCATCCTGTGCGATTCGCTCCCGCAACGCCACAAATGCTGCATAATGAAAGGACCGGATCATCCCGGCGAGGTCCAGGATGGGAAGATGCTTCGCGCGACGTTCAGCCAGCGGTCGCGCCGGTTCACCCTCAAAGTCGATGATCACGAAATCGCCGTCCGTATGCAAGACCTGTCCGAGATGATAATCACCGTGACAACGAATCCGCAGCGTGGTCGGTTCCACAGTGAGTAATCTGCGCATGCGGGAACCAATCGCCGATTCCATCTCCAATACTTGCTGAGCTGCGGATCGATCGACGTCCGGCAGGCGCGCGACATTCTCCCGCAGCAATGTCAACGTGCGCTCAACCAATCCGATCATGGCCTCGCTTCGCACCTGGAGGTACTCGAGCGAACATGCTTCCGGCGCAAATGCCTGATCGTCTGTGCTTTGCGCGAGAGTACTGTGCAGCTCCGCCGTTCGTTGTCCCAAACGGGCCGCGGCTCCGCCATAGTGGCCGAGGAGATCATTGTGAGCGGCGGGATGTCCGGGTTGTGAAGGGGATTCTCCTCGCATGGCCACGATCCGAGCAAAATACTGCTCCAGCTCATGTATCGTATAACGCCACCCGTCTCCTGTATTGGGAACGAATTGCTGCGCGATGGCGAGCGTCATGGGCTCCTGTTGCTCTTGAACATATTCCAGCGCCCCAAGCACGGCCGGCGCATGGGCAAAGTCTCTGGTAGTCAGGACTCGTCCAATTTCCAAGTCCGGGTTTACTCCCTTTTCCAAACGGCGGTACACCTTGACGATCGCTTTGTCTCCGAACCGTATGGACGTATTGCTCTGTTCGCCTTTCATGATCTCCGCGCGCGCCAAGGGAGGCTGAATCAGTGCTGCCTCAAAGGCTTCTGTCGGAGACCCAGCGACCGTTCCCTGCATTCCACGAAATCTTGCGGCCGAACCGATGCCCAGCAAAATCACATAGGCTTGATCTTCACTCCACAGCGCATCGTAGAGAACTCCCGTGTTCTGTCCATCCGGGCCGACCATCTGGAGTTCGCCGATGACAGCCTGTGGACATTCACGCTTGATCCGTTCTGACGCTGGCCCGAATGCCGCCGTGATGGGAATGGCATAGGTGTCGGCACCGCCCGCGACATAGCGGATGTCCACCAACAGGAGCATGAACCCGATCGAATCAGCGTCAATGGGGACGACCTCGCGCATTTTGGCCGAATGAATGCGCCTGGCCTTTCCCCCGAACCAGCGGGACGATGTGAGAAATGGAGGAAGCAGCTCTTCGATCCGGCTCGCCGCCTGTCCCTCAAATATCTGTTCCCAATTGCCATTCACGGTAATCATGTTGTTTAGATGATCTGATGATGTACCGATCGGATGAGGTGAGGATCTGAAATCTGACGATCTGCTGAACCTCGGATCTTCCCCAACTGACGGAATCAACACATTCAGCAATGTCCTCGCCTACATGAAATAGTCAAAGTCCTGCTCTTTTCTCGTACTCCGGTGCACGGCAAAAATGTGGGCCGGCACAGTATGGGGATTGATCTCTACATAGTTCCTCGATCCCTGCCAGATGTAATAGGCGTTCGTTAACAGATCCTGTACCTGAAACGGCCGGTCGGCAGACAGTCCCAGCGCCTGGAGGTCCAGATTGACCCAGCCGGAATGGGTGTGGTGGGGACTCAAGTTCACGACCACCAGCACCACGTTGTTACCGTCGGGAGATTGTTTGCTATACGCAAGCAGTTGCTCATTGTCGACGGCGTGGAACTGCAAGCTCCAATCATTTTGCAGTGCGGGATTCTGTCGCCTGGTCCGGTTCACCAGGCCAATGAACTCCCTTAAACCATTCTGATTGGTGCGATCCCAGGTCCGCAGTTCGTACTTTTCGGAATCCAGATACTCTTCGCTGCCTGGCTGTTGCGGACGGTGTTCCATCAATTCAAAGGCCGGCCCATACATGCCGTAGTTCGCGCTCAGCGTCGCGGCCAGGATGAGCCGCGACATGAACATCGGGCGCCCACCGTGCTGAAGCTGCTCGGTCAGAATATCAGGGGTATTCGGCCAAAAATTCGGCCGGAAGTATTCTCGCATATCGGTCTTGGTCAACTGGATGCAATAGGCGGTGAGTTCGGCCTTTGTCGTCCGCCATGCGAAGTATGTGTACGACTGGGTGAAGCCGAGTTTGGCCAGATAGCCCATGACCTTGGGCCGCGTAAACGCTTCGGCAAGAAACAACACGTCAGGATGCTCCCGCTTCACCTCGGTAATAAGCCAGTGCCAGAACGGGAAGGGTTTCGTATGGGGATTATCGACGCGGAAGATGCGAACGCCTTGCACAATCCAGTGAACTACAACGTCCTTCAGTTCCTTCCATAACGCTGGATACCAGGCGCTTTCGAAATTGAGCGGATAGATGTCCTGATATTTTTTTGGAGGGTTCTCCGCATATTGAATCGTTCCGTCTGGACGCGTCGTGAACCATTCCGGATGCTGCTTCACATACGGATGATCGGGCGAGCATTGAAACGCCAGATCCAAGGCGATCTCCAGGCCGCATGTCTTGGCCGCATTCATCAGCTGTGTGAAATCGTCCATCGTACCGAGTTCGGCGTGAATGGCTCGATGCCCGCCGTCAGACGCTCCGATCGCCCAAGGACTGCCGACGGCCTCCGGCCCTCCGGCCGGGTCGTTGTTCTTTCCCTTTCTGAACGTGTAGCCAATCGGATGTATGGGTGGAAAGTACACGACGTCGAATCCCATCATGGCGATGTCGGGAAGCAAGGATTCACAGTCCTTGAAGGTGCCGTGACGCCCTGGTTCAGCCGCGCATGACCGAGGGAACATTTCGTACCACGTGCTAAAACGGGCTTTCTCCCGATCGACGATGACCGAAAGGTCATGATCATAGGTCGTCGCCCACCGCCTGTCGGCGCAGCGCGACATCAGCTCCGTCACATCCTTATCCAACACGAGATCGAGTTGACTATTCGACGTGGGCTGATACGAGACGAGCGCCGACGCCAGAGCCGTTATCCTTTCCGCATCAATGCCCTGCGCGCGAACTCCCGCTTGCTTGATCAAATCTCTCCCGATCAGAATATCCATCGTGACATCCTGCCCAGCAGCCATTCGTTTCCGCATATCCCGCTGCCAAGTAGCGAAATGATCGATCCATCCCATAAGTTGGTATCGATACCGGCCCATTTTGACGACAGGAAAAGTGGCCTGCCACCGATCATTGTCGACATGAGCGAGCACGACCTCTTGCCACTCCGGGTCGTCATCATGCCGGTAACGAACCGCTCCGCCGGCCACGTCGTGGCCGTCGGCAAAAAGATCGGCCTCCACCACAACGGATTCCCCTACCACGCGTTTGACCGGAAACCGGCCGCCATCGATCTCGGGTTGAACCTGTTCGATGACGACCCGCCGACGACCGTCTTCGGTGATGGCTTCGTGCTGGATCTTCTGCTCGGACGGCGCGGCCTTCAGTCGTTCCGTCTTTTCCCTTTGCGGCTTCATATCTCCTGTTCTCGTCAATTTGTCGAATATCCGAAGTTCATCACCTCGACCACTTACCGGATCAATTCCGTTCCGCTCTACAAATGCGATAGCTCATCGACCTTTTCTTCATATTTTCCGAACCGTCGTTCAATCGTTGTCCGCATGACGTGCCGGGCGCCCAAGCCGACAGCGAGGGCGACTGCGAATACGACGCCGCCGAACGAAATCGAGAAAGCGGCGATGACGATTTCCTTCGCGATCCCCAGCTGCGTGAGCACCATCGCAAACGTGAACAAGAGAATGCCCCAGCGCACCAGGCCGGCCACGATCCGGGCTTCTTGAAGCTGTGCATTGACCGACGCGATCAGCGCCGCTTCGGCGAAGAAATTCGCGCCCAGCACCCCGATCAGCAGGACCAGCGAAGCCGCGAGCACATTCGGGAGAAACCCCACGATTTGGCTGATGAGATGCGCCGTCGCCGGCAGATTCACGGCATCGACGCCCATGAAGGTGAACAACAGGAACACGGTCCAGAAAAGCACCCGGCTGACGACCAGTGATACCGGCTGTCTGATTCCGGCCTGCGATAGCGGCTGGCTCATGCCCAGGCGTTCGCAGAAGACATCGAAACGAAAGGCCCTGAGCACACGAACGGTCAGGAGCTTGACCAACCAAGCCGCCAGAAGGCCCAGAACGATGAATGTGAACAACGCGAGCAGTTTCGGGAGCACCAGCACGATCTGCATCACGGTGTCACGAAACCCGGCGACCATTGTTTCACGCCATAGGTCACTCATCTCGCCACCTCCATCGTTCCACAAGGTACGGCTTCCGCTGTTCGAATAGGACACAGAGTGACTCAACGGAGCGTTCAACATGAGTCGCGTCACCCTCCTGAGTTTCCAGGACAAACGAAGCGGTGCGCCCGAGATACAGCGGGGTCAATGATTTCAATAGATGTTCACGATGCAACACCTGATCGTGATACGCGAGGGCAAAATCATAGATAGTCTGCACCCACAAGTCCGAAGGAAACCTGAACTCCTCCGCATCCTGCATGCCCAACGGCAGCACCTGGCTCAGGGTGTCCGGAGAGAGAATCACCTCCCAAAGCGGCAAGAGATCCCGCAAGCCTTGCTTGAAGCCATTCAGCATGCGGCCGACCTGCACGGGACTCGCGATCAACGCCGGCGCCGATTCTACCGTGCCGTATACCGGTACATCGGTGGTCTCTTTGATCCGCTCCCAAACAGTTTCGTATTCCTCCATAGAAGCCAGGATCCCACCGACCGTTTGCGCCAGGACGTTTGCCAGATCGACGCTGCCGACTTTGGTATCCTGATCCTTGACGCCAAGAAAAGCATGGCAAACGCGGTAGTCTTCGGCAAGAGCCACCGTCGCCATCCACCCGTCCAGGCTCACCTTGGTCGCGCCCTCCGACCAATAGGGCTTTTTGAGTAATTCGCGAGCGAGCTTTCCGGACAGTCCGTATCCTCCCGAGCTCGGATACCGCAAACGCTTCCCGTACAGGGCTCGCGTCAGCGGATACAACAGGTTGCTGACCAGGGTCCCCTCGTAACGGTGACGCCTGTACAATGGCACGACGAAATCTTCGCCCTGCTCATACACCGGTTTGCCCAACAGATCGATCCAGCCTGGATTCATCGAACGAATGTTCCCTTCCAGAATCAGGCAGGCCTTGGCCTGTAATCTCTGGGCGGATGTGCAGAGGCTGCGAACACTCTCCTCCCGGCCCGGTAACCCCGATTCCACAGCCAAGCCTGGGTAGGTCACACCCGTATGCGGGATCGTCCATACCGGATACCCGCCCGACGCCACCCGGCTCACGGCCTCAGGCGTGCCGTCGTTCGACCCACCGTCGCAATTCACGATAATCGCAGACGCGGCGGAAAATGCTTGCTGCAGGCCTTCCACGATTGACTTGACCACCGGTTCGATGGTCCCCGCATTGTTCAGCGTGAGGACGCCGACGATGATGTCGGTCGTACCCACCTGCTGAATCATCTCCTGCAGGGATGGACTCAGTGCTGCCTGGTCGCTCATCGGAGCCGTACGATGTGGTGACGGCGTGATTGCATGATGTGAACGCTTCGCCGGATCGCCCAATCGCCCAATACGCTCATCACTTCAACGGAAAAATCTTGAGCAATGTCAGATAATCGCTGAGTTGCCGGGTAATGAGAAAGTTGCGACGCACATGTTCTCGCGCGGCCGCGCCCATTCTGTTGATCAGGCCCGGATTGTTCAGCAGATGGCGTACGCGAAACCCCGCCCCCTCGATAGAATGGACCACATAGCCGGTGACTTCGTCAATAATTTGCGTGGCGATCCCGCCGGCCGTGCTTCCCACGACCGGTTTGCCCTTCCACATGGCTTCGGACACCGTCAGACCGAATCCCTCTTTGAGCGAGGTCTGCAACACGACGGTCGCGCTCCGCTGCAACGCATTGATTTCGAGGTCCGCCTCCGGCGGAAGCTGCACCAGATGAATATCCGGATCCCGTCCGACTGCTTCCCGCAATTCGATCAGGACGGATTCACCTTCCGGATCATGCAGCACGCCGGAGCCGGCAAGCACCAATTGACAGTCGTGATGCTTTTTGACGAGTTTATACGCCTGAATGGCGCCGAGCGGATTCTTGAACCGGTCGAACCTCGCCACCTGCAAGAGGATTGGTTTGGTCCTGGCAATACCCAGCCGATCGACGATCTGATTGATTTCCGAGCGCGTCAACTCGCGATTCTTGGGACTCAGCGGGTCGATGGACGGATAGATGATGAATTTGGGATTCGGCAGTCGTTGCGCGAATCCCGACAATGAAAAAATAGCCGCGTCGTATTTCAGCACATATCGCCGGAGAAAGGTCCACGCCCGACGCTGGGGTTGGGCCAGGTCCAGATGACATCGCCACAGCCAACATCCGTTCTTACGGTAATCGACCAATCCCACGGGTTGATGGTCGTGGATCATCACCAGGTCCGCTTCCAGCTTGAGCGCCGTCGCATTCCGCTCCGTAATATCCAGATAGGTGTGATACATGTCGTCGGTAATCTTCTCATCCCTGCCCTGCAACGCATTCAACAGCCGTTTGACGACCACGAAGTATTCCTGGGTGCCCGCGATCACCTCCCATCGCGTATCTACCCCGAGCGTGTTCATCATCGGGACCAAGCGCCGCAGGACTTCGGACATGCCGCCCCCGTACCGCACCGCATTCACATGAAGGAAACTTTTTCCCCTCACCAGATCGCTGAGACGGTACAGAAAATCGACGGTCCCTTTGGGCGAGACTTCGCGGTATTCATCCAAGGCCGAGCTCATTGATCCCCACGCCCTCCGCCCTTACTCGCGGTCAAATGGCGCTCCACTCGATGTTATAGGCATTGTCCCATCGCGGCGCGCCGGGAAGATTCAGCCAATAGAAACCGTAGGGCCCCACGGTCAGAACATAGGGACCTTCTCCGATCTCCGGGAAACGCGACTCGCCGAAGAGTTCCACGGGGACGGTCCCTTTGAACCGCTTGAGATCCAGTTCCAGCGGTTGAGCCGATTCGGCCAGATTATGTACCATCAGCACGGTCTCATTTTCATACGAACGGAGATAGGCCAACATCTTTTCATTCGACGGGTTCAAGAATTCCAAGGTCCCCCGACCGAATACCTTGTGTTGTTTCCGGATGGCAATCATCCGCCGCATCCAGTTGAGTAGCGAATGCGCGACCGGCTTCTGTGCTTCCACATTGATCGATTCATATCCGTAGACCGCGTCGGCCACCACGGGCAGAAAGAGTTTGGCCGGATCGGCCTTTGAAAAGCCCGCATTGCGATCGGCAGTCCAATGCATCGGCGTTCGGACTCCGTTCCGATCTCCCAGATGAATGTTATCTCCCATACCGATCTCATCACCGTAGTAGATGATGGGACTTCCCGGCAGTGTAAAGACGATGCTGTTGAGCAATTCGATCTTCCGGCGGTCATTGTCGAGCAGCGGCGCCAGGCGCCGGGCGATCCCAATATTGCGCCGCATCTGCGGATCGCGGGCGTAGGCATAGTACATGTAGTCGCGCTCTTCTCCCGTGCACATTTCCAG
>JBEVJJ010000036.1:0-38517 GCA_040510255.1 Nitrospiraceae bacterium
GTTCGTGCAGGTGGTCACCGATGCCGGGCGTGAGGTAAGCGGCGCCGAATTCGGAGCCTTCTATTACAATCTGAATGACGAACGGGGTGAATCGTATCCGCTCTATACGCTCTCCGGTGTGCCGCGAGACGCCTTCGACACATTTCCGATGCCATGGAACAGCGCCCTGTTAGGGTCCACGTTCAAGGGTGGAGGAGTGATCCGGATCGATGATGTGTTGACGGATCCACGGTACACGCACAGTGAGCCTCACCGGAGCATGCCGGAAGGTGGCCATCTGCCTGTCCGCAGTTACCTGGCTGTCCCCGTCGCCTCCCGCTCGGGTGAGGTCCTCGGTGGATTGTTCTTCGGCCATGCGGAACCGGGCTGGTTCACGCAAAAAGCGGAAAGGATTCTCGTGGGGATCGCCGCTCAGGCATCGATTGCGATCGACAATGCCAACTTGTACGAGGCGGTTCAAAAGGAATTGGCGAAACACAAGCGGATTGAAGAAGCGTTGCGCGAGAGCGAGGAAAAGTTCCGCACCATGGCCGATAACATCGCGCAGTTCGCCTGGATGGCCGATGAGCAGGGCCGGATATTTTGGTACAACCAGCGGTGGTTCGAATATACCGGTACGACTCTTGAGGAAATGGAGGGGTGGGGTTGGAAGAAGGTCCACCACCCGGATCATGTCGACAGGGTTGTCGAAAAGATTCGTCTGTGCTTTGAGACGGGTGAGTTTTGGGAGGATACCTTCCCTTTGCGAGGACACGACGGGAACTATCGTTGGTTTCTTTCCCGGGCCATCCCGATCCGCGATGCGAACGGGAGGGTCCTGCGTTGGTTCGGTACGCACACCGACGTCACCGCGCAACGGGAAGCCGAGACGGCGCTTCGCCAGAGTGAAAATTTGTACCGGGCCATCGGCGAATCGAACGACTATGGCATCTGGGTCTGTGATGCGGAGGGACGAAATACCTATGCCAGCGCGTCGTTTTTGAAGTTGGTCGGCTTGACGCAGGAAGAATGTTCGGAATTTGGCTGGGGGCGGGTGCTCCATCCCGATGATATCGAACGGACGATATCGGCCTGGAAGGCATGTGTGCAGACCGGTGGTGTCTGGGACTGTGAACACCGTTTTCGAGGGGTCGACGGCCGCTACCATCCCATTCTTGCGCGCGGCGTGCCTGTGCGTGACGCGAACGGTCAGATCCTCGGCTGGGCCGGATTCAATCTGGATATCAGCAGTCTGAAGCAGGCCCAGGAGGACCTGCGTGAAAAAAGTGTCCGTCTGCTGGTCGCGCTGGGAGCGTCTCACACCGGGACGTTCCAATGGAACCTCCGGACGGACGAAGTGACGTGGGACGAACCACTGGATCAGTTGTTTGGTCTGCCATCCGGGCAGACGACCCGATCACTGCAACAATTTCTGGACGTGGTCCATCCCGCGGATCGTGACGCGATCGTTCGCGCCTGCGAGCATTGTCGGAATGAGGGGGGAGACTTCGAGGCGGAGTTTCGAGTCGTCTGGCCTGACGGCACGGTTCGTTGGCTCTATGATCGAGGCAAGACGATGTTCCTGGGGGAGGACGGCCGGCCTGAATACATGACCGGGGCCTGCGTGGACATCACGGAACGCAAGCAGGCCGAGGAGCAATTGCGGGAATTGACGGTGGAACTGGAAGAACGCGTCAAGGACCGAACCGACGAGTTAATGCGCTCGCAGGAGCGTCTGCGTGCGCTCGCCACAGAAGTGACGTTGACGGAGCAACGGGAACGCCGCCGGATTGCTTCCGAACTTCACGATTATCTGGCTCAATTGCTCGTGGTGGGCCGCATGAAATTGACGCAAGGTCGAAGGCAAAACCGGGATGACCAGCAAGAGGTGTGGTTCAAGGAACTCGATCAATTGCTGGGCCAGTCGCTGACCTATACCCGGTCATTAGTCGCGCAACTGAGCCCGCCCGTCTTGCACGAGTTCGGATTGGTAAAGGGCTTACACTGGCTGGCCGAGACCATGCAGCATCAGGGGCTATCGGTCGATGTGCAGGCACAGGACCTCTTGCTGACCCTTCCCGAAGACAGGGCCGTGTTGCTCTATCAGTCGGTGCGGGAACTGCTTTTGAACATCGTCAAGCATGCGGCCACCGATCACGCGTTGGTTTCCGTTCAGGTGATGCCGGAGCATGAATTGCGGATCTCCGTGACGGACCAAGGCGAGGGCTTCGACCTGGCTGCGACGATGACCACGGAGCCGCTCTCAGCCGGCTATGGATTGTTCAGTATTCGCGAGCGCATGGCTGTGATGGGCGGGACGTTCACCGTGACATCGGCTCCAGGGCAGGGAACGCGCGCCATGATTGCGATTCCCTACCGGCAAGCGGTTGAGACCACCAGCAGTGCTCCTGCATCCGGTAGTCAGCCGGACCTTCGAACCGGATTGCCGGTTGATCCCTCACAGGCCAAACCGGGCGTCGTGCGGGTCCTGCTCGTGGACGATCATGCCATGGTGCGGCAAGGATTGCGCAGCATCCTGGACTCGTACGACGATATTGTCATTGTCGGAGAAGCTGGCGACGGACTTGAAGCCCTCGAACTCGTGACCTCATTGCATCCCGATGTCGTGGTGATGGATTTGAACATGCCCAGGATGGACGGGGTGGAGACGACGCGTCGCATGACGCAGGCCGTTCCGGGGATCGTCGTCATCGGGTTGTCGGTCCGGAATGACCGCGAGGCCGAGCAGGCGATGCGGAGTGCCGGAGCGTCAGGGTATCTGACCAAGGAATCCGCCGCCGATCAACTTCATCAAGCCATCTGTCAGGCCACAAAGCGGATGACCTCCGTTCCCGGCCGCGCGAGTTGAGAATCCCCCAATCTTCCCTGGTTCCATACTCCATGTGAGTGGACACGATTATCGATGCGTCCTTGGCCGGGTCTCGACTGGAGGGAGAAGCGAATTGGATGCTATGTGGATTTCGTCTCAGTCTGAGACGTGTAGGATCTCACGCACTTTCTTGATGAGCTCGTCCGGCGTGAAGGGCTTTCGGAGAAACCCAGTCTGGGCGAGGATGGCGTCTCCGGTCAACGGATCTCTATCGCTGTACCCCGACACAAAGAGTACCTTCAATGACATCATGGAACTGCGCAGCTGTGTTGCCAGTTCTTGACCATTCAGTCCGGGCATCACCATATCGGTGACCAGGAGATCTATCCGTTGATCGCGGCTGGTTCGCAGGAAATCGAGCGCTTGCATACCATTCTCAGCCTCGTGAACGATATATCCGTTCGAGGTGAGGATGTGGCGGGTCAAGAGTCTGACCGACGGTTCGTCCTCCACGAGAAGGATCGTCTCTGTCCCCGGCTTGTCCTGGGTCGACGGAGGAATCGGCGCCGCGCAGGGTGGGATGGGAGCCGCTTCAGGCAAATACACCGTCATCGTCGTTCCCCGTCCCGGCTGGCTTTCGACTCTCAATGTGCCGCCGCTCTGATGAACGATCCCGTGCACGGTCGCAAGGCCCAGCCCGGTTCCTCGTCCCGGCGGCTTGGTCGTAAAGAACGGTTCGAAGATCTTCGTTTGCGTGTCCATGTCCATCCCATCGCCGGTATCGCACACCTTTACCCGGATGTAGGAGTGGTGGGGCGACGCGGGTTGTTCTACTCCCCACACTTCGGTGGCATCGGCTTGATCGGTCTCGATCGTCAGCGTGCCCCCGTGTGACATGGCATCTCTGGCGTTGAGCGCCAGGTTGATGAACACTTGTTCCAACTGAGTGGCGTCTGCCTTGGCCCATCGCGGTGTTGGATCAAGTTGCAACACAATGCGGATGTGCTCGCCGATCAAGCTTTCCAACATCGAGACAAGGTGTCTGATTATGTGATGCAAGTCGAGAGGCACGGGATGTTGCACTTGCTTCCGGCTGAAAGCGAGAAGCTGGTTGGTCAGGGAGGCGCAGCGCTCACCGGCTGCCTGGATCTGGGTCACGTACCAGCGCGCATGAGTGTCCGGTGCCGTCCCTTGTAGCAGCACTGAGCTGTAGCCGAGAATGACCGTCATCACGTTGTTGAAATCATGGGCAATGCCTCCGGCCAGGCGCCCCACGGCCTGCATTTTCTGCGCTTGCCGCAAACGGTCTTCCAATTCCCGCGACTCGGTGATGTCTTCAGAGATGCCGCTGAGTCGATCCATCCTTCCGTCCGGCTTGCGATGAATGACGCATCGGTCGTGAATCCATCGAGGGGTGCCGTCCGGCCTGATGATGCGGTAGATGACTTCAAACTCTCCCTCCGTCTCGGTTTTCATGGCTGCCAGGTACGTGCGGATCACCGTTGCTTTATCGTCAGGATGGAGGCGTGTCGTCCAGTACTTCGGATCTTTGTAGAATTGTTGCAGCGAGACTCCCCAAATCCGTTCCGCCGCCGGGCTGATGTACAACACTCGCAACGGATTGATGTGAACGAACCAGACGGCCTGGTTGAGTTTGTCGGTCAGATGGCGAAAACGTTCCTCGCTGGATCGAAACGCGATCTCCGCTCGGCGGCGTTCCGATACCTGCCCACGAAGCTCTTCATTCGCGCGTTGAAGGTCGGCCGTCCGTTCGGCGATTCGGCATTCCAGATCGTCATGGGCGCCACGTAACTCCTCTTCGATGCCTCGGCGTTCCTGAATCTCTTGTGTGATGTCCCGGTTCAGTTGCTCGACGGCCTCCGTGCGGCTGGTCAGCGTGCCGATCAGCGTCTCGTTCTCGAACCCCAACCGCCAGGTGGCCAGGATGGCTCGGTTGAGGTTCCACGCGGAGTATGACGTCGCGAAAAGAAACAGTGCCGCCATGACGCCCATGGAGGCGTGAAATTCATCTCCCCCGCTCAAAAAGAAATGCGAGAGGATGGGAACACCGATTGAGAGGTTGTACAACAGAAAGCCGGGAAACACCGTCGACAACATGGAAACCGATCCGGCGGACATACCGGCCAGAACGAACACCAGAATCAATTCATAGGGAAGGGAAATCTCCGGGTAGAGGAACCACGTACTGGCACCCCATCCTAAACCAGTCAAGAGGGAGCCGATGATGGACATCCAAAACCACGTGTCGATGGTCCATAATTGGTTCATCTTGTTGTGAAAGGCCCAGGAGAGAAGGACGCGAAGGCCGACGATCGTCCACATGCCGGACAGCCATACCAGCAGTTTCCACTGCGGCACAACCCGCCATTCCAGGGCCGTCAGAAGGGACGCATTGATGACCGTGGCGAGGATGCTGATGGGCGCATTCCGGAACAGAACGGTGACTTGTTCTTTCCGTAATGACGGAATGTTCTGATCGGACAATCCAACCATTGCCGAAGCGCTCCTGTGCACAGGATTCGCTTGAAGGAGAGGGGCGGCGGGCAGGGTGCGCCGCCCAATTCATTGCGGACAGCACGCCGGAAAACTTGACTCACTGTCGTCGAGCGAACAGCGAGACTCAAAAATTCATGCGCAGATTGATCGAGCCGACGTGGAGCGTGGACCGGTACGTTCCATTGACCGTCGGATTGATGTTCCCATTGATGGTCCGAATTTCGTACAGAATGGCCTTGTAGGCGAGATCCAGGCCGATGCCTTTCGGCCGCAAGGCCTTCTCCGAGTCGCCGCACGGAATAATGCCCAAGAAATGACCGCTGCCCTGGCAGAACATGCCGAATCCAACTGAGATCGCGTGGCTGTCGCCGTCGGGAATGGCCGGATTGTATGTCGCATCGGGAATGGCTTTCTGAGCGTTCCAGTATCCGGCGCGCAGAGCGACATCCCATTGCGGTAGTGCCTCTGGCCGTAACCATTTATATTCGGTGCCGGTCATGATGGTATAGGCATTGGTCCAGTTTTGCGGGGATGGTAGGGTGAGTCCATTGGAAAGAGTCGCGTCCAAATTGCGAACGGAATTCCATCCGGTGTAATCGACATCCAGTTCCAATTTCCACTCGCGCACATTCGTGCGAACGGGCCAGACCGCGATACCTCCGGTAATGATTTGGGGAATCACGAATGTTGTTGTGGCATCCGCAATCTTCGTGCCACCGGCGAGAAACTGTCCGTCCAGGTGAAGGGTGGCTTGACTGCGGTAAATGAGCCCGATGTTGGCCAGGGGCAGTCCTTCACTGTTTCGTAGCGCCGTATACAGCATGCTGACGTTGAAGCCTGCTGCCGTGTCCTTCCCATTCAGTTCCATGGCGGTTCCGGCAGGAATTCCGAACCCTCCCGGCCAGAGGAAATTTCGTTCCGCATGGCCTTCACCGAACAAACCGGAGAAGGTATAAATATCCGCGCCGATGCCGATGGCGAGGTCGGGAAGCGGTTTGAAGGCCAGGGATGGTCTGATGTCGATCAACTCGAAGGCGGTCGTTGTGGTGGCGGTTGCAAACGGTCCGTTGTCGGGCCAGCGCGTGATTGTCCCCATCGGATTGAACACGGCCAGACCGAGGACCGTGGTATCGAAAAACTTGAGGCCCAGGTCCTTCAAGTTCGCCGTGGCATAAAAATTCGACGGAGGCGGAATGGCCACCGCTCCCATCAAGTCTCCATGGGCGGTCTGGCCGGCGGCGTTCTGGAAGTCGAATCCGCCTCCGATGAGATTGGTTCCCATCGACAGCTGCACTCCGCGTAATTGAGTCATGCCGGCAGGATTGTAGTATCCGGCCGATGCATCATCCGCTTGTGCGACAAAAGCCGAAGCCTGACCGGCTGCAGAGGCGCTCTGATCATAGATGCGGAAGCTGCCTGCCCAGACCGACTGAGACCCGGATACAACCACTCCGATCAAAATGCACGCACGGAGAGAACAAGCAGCAAGGCGACATTGAGGCCCGTGATGAGAAGGAGAAGGGGGAGGGTGTATGGTTAATCCTACAGTGTCGGCGTTGCAGGTCAACAGGCAGACTCCGAAAAAATAATCTAAGAAGTTCTGCTGAGGCCTATCTAAGGCACTATGTCGGATTTGTCAAGCAACGAAATGGCTCTAGTGCGTGATGAACATGGGTTGGAATGTCGGAACCAGCCAGCCGGTGTTGCCCTGAAACCTGTTCGATCGATTTCATGCGGACGATCACGTATCCTATCGGGAGGGGGATGCACGGCGTGAGACTCATGCGTCGATGGGCGATACGGATCGTGATCGGAGCGGGCCTCGTCACTGCGGTTCTGTTGTTGGCGGCGCTGTCCTATGGGCTCTACTTGTCGACGTTCGTCGCCTTGCCGACAAGCGATGAGCACCCGCCCTTGCTGTTGTTCGGCTCGCCGTTTCTGCTGAAGCCCGATCTCCAGGTTGCAGAATCGCACCTGATTGAACGTCTGGGACGACTGGGATACCGGGAGACTGCCTCCCTTGTTCTTCGGCCGGGAGAGTTTCACATAACGCCAGGAGCGATCGATATCTACCTCCAAGGTTTTCCCGATTTGCATATGGATGCGGCGCCGATTCGTCTTCAACTGGATGAGGGGCGCGTGACCAATGTCCTTTCGATTGAGCAAGGCGGAGAAGTCTTTCCCGTTTTTTTGGAACCCCAGCTGATCAGCGGGCTACGAGGGGAGTCACGACAGGTTCGGGAATGGTTACCGATAACGGAGATTCCACCGCGTGTCGTGGACGCGCTGCTCTCGGTCGAAGATCGACGCTTCTATCGGCATGTCGGGATTGACCCCCTCGCCGTCGGCCGCGCCCTTTGGGCGAACGTCACTCGAGGGAGTGTGGTGCAGGGGGGCAGCACGATCACGCAACAGCTTGCCAAGAACTTGTTTTATTCACCGCATCGCACGTGGATGAGAAAAATCAAGGAGTCGGTCGCCGCAGTCGTGCTCGAAGCGAAATATCGGAAGGCGGACATCCTTGAGAGTTACCTCAATGAAATCTATCTGGGTCAGGTCGGGTCCACATCGGTCTATGGCATTCGGGAAGCGGCTCATCGATATTTCGGCAAGCAGGTCAACGACTTGACCATCGAGGAGTCCGCCCTCCTCGTCGGGATGATCAAAGGTCCCAACACCTATTCGCCGCTCAAGAATGTGGCCTTGGCCATGCAACGTCGAAATGTGGTGTTGACCCGTTTGCGTGACAGCGGCCGGCTTTCGGAACCGGAGTGGGCAAAGGCCATCAAGAGTCCGGTGCGGGCGATGCCGCCGCACGATTCCCTAACCGATGCACCGTTTTTTGTGGACCATCTGCTCAGGCAGATAGAAGAAACGGTTGGAGCGCCGTTGCCGGACGGAGTAAAGGTCCACACCACCCTGGATCCGGTGCTGCAACGCATTGCCTCTCAGGCCCTTACGATCGGGCTGGAGAAGTTGGAAGCTGCACACCCTTTCTTGAGAGAGACTGATAACCGTCTTCAGGGCGCCGTGGTTGCCCTTGATCCGAAGACAGGCGGCATTCGCGCGATGGTAGGGGGCCGCGACTATCGCACGAGCCAATTCAATCGCGCGGTGCAGGCCAAGCGCCAGCCTGGGTCCTTGTTCAAACCGTTCGTGTACCTCACCGCGTTCGAATCCCGCCGCCAGATCAACAAGGGACAACCGGTCACCCCGTCGACATTTGTCGTGGATGAACCAGTGACCTTCGAGTCTGGGACCGGCCCGTGGTCTCCACAGAATTACGATCATCGGTTTCACGGAACCGTGACGGTTCGCTCGGCGCTGGAGCAGTCGCTCAACGTTCCCGCGGTGCGGTTGGCTCAGGCGGTGGGGACGAAACGTATAGTACAGACGATGCACGACCTGGGTATTCACAGTCCCCTGGCAGGAGATCTGTCGATCGCCCTGGGCAGTTCGTCGGTGTCGCTCCTGGAGGTGACCTCAGCCTACGGTGCATTGGCCCAGGGAGGTCTCGCGATGCCAGCAAGCCCTCTGCAAAGCATTGTGACGCCCGAAGGAGATCCCTTCTGGCATACCACCCCTGACCGATACCAAGCGGTTTCGCCGCAAGCCGCCTTTCTCATCACGTCGCTGCTGAAAGGCGTGATGAGCCGCGGGACCGCGTCAAAAGCCTTTTCTCTGGGTTTGCGCGCGGTGGCGGCCGGCAAAACTGGAACAACCGACGGATATCGTGATGCCTGGTTTGTCGGCTACACGCCTGATCTGGTCGTGGGAGTGTGGGTAGGGTTTGATGACGAACGACCGATTCGTCTGACCGGCTCCCAAGCGGCGTTGCCTATCTGGGTGGATATAGCCCGGCAGGTTGTCCCGGTATCCTCTACGGAGTTTTCCGTTCCATCGGGAATCGCCCACCGAGAAATTGATCCACAGACGGGACAATTGGCCACGTCGAAGTGTCCGCAGCGGGTCACCGAGGTGTTCATCGAAGGGACTGAGCCGCCGCAGTATTGTGAGATCCATGGCGGCGGACTGTGGGAACGTCTCAAACACACTTTTGGAATTTTCTAGGTGAGGTTCGATGATCGGTGTAGGCTTGCCTCATGTTCACGTGGGGTCAGTCCAACCGTTACACTGATATCGAGAGGGAACCAATGATGAAGAAGAGCGGATTTGTCGAAGAGGAGAACATCACTTTGTTGGCGAAGGGGGTCGTCATCAAAGGAGAAATCCGCGTGGATGGAACGGTTCGCATCGATGGTCGTCTGGAAGGCGAAATTCACACCAAGGGGACCGTCGTGATCGGCGAGGACGGCATGGTGCAGGGCACGGTCACAGCCGGTACGCTCATCAATAGCGGCAAGGTGAAAGCAACCGTGACGGCAACCGAACGGATTCAACTCTTGAAGACCGGCATGCTGATCGGTGAGGTCCATACCCCGAACTTTGCCATGGAAGACGGTTCGAAGTTTCAAGGATTGTCCGATATGGGGGTCGCATCGTGGGGCGACGAAGCGCAGAAGCTCCCAAGCAACGTACGTGAATTGTCGCTTCAACGTGGAAAGACGGTGGCGCTTGTGGGAGAAGGCTCCTAGGAGTCCGGTACAGTCCTTTCGCTCCCCATACCCAGCCGCAGCCAAGTATCCACTTTTCTTCGCATTCGCAGTCCTTTCACCCCAGTCACTATCGACATGTGTCTGTGACGGCAACGGATGGCGCTCGTCGAGATGGTTTCCCGAGGGTTGTCTGGGTCTCGCGGGCTGCCACCGTCCGCGGCTGTCAGTCCAGTGGGATCGTGATCGCCATGCCGCCCATGACGTCGTTGATTTTGAAGTCCCGCTTCGGGCTGAGAGGATGGTTATTGTGGCAGGTGATACAGGCGGCCGAAATGGCACGATCTGCGTAGATCGCCTGAAAGTATTGCTTGCGGCCGCTCGTGACCACGCCGCTGACCGGACGATCGGGATGCTGGGTGAGCGTGTCGAGCGCTTTGCGCTCGAATTCCGTCGCCGGGGCATTGCGTTGATAAACGGGCCAGAGACTGATCAAGCGATATCTGATACCTCTGCCGCTTTCCGCAACTAACTTTCCAGAGTGTTGGAGAAACTGCGCGGGCAGAGGAAGCGCGTTTTCATTCTCCCAATGTTCCGCCGCCGAAACGATTCCCTTCGCTTGCATGCGGTTGACGACCTGGTTCGTATAGACCGTGCGGTCTGCTTCGAGTACGGCGTGAACATATTCCGCCACTTTCTCCGGAGAAATCCCGGAGGGCGGGGAGGTGTCTTTCGCGTGCAGGATATAGTTCCCGTACAGGCCGAAGAGGATGAGGCTTCCTGCCAGATACCAGGCGCTCGACTTCATGATGGGATACACGATTCCTCCTTTCGGACAACGGTTCCGGCGATCGGAAGCGTCATGATGCAGGTGGTGCCGTGCCCCTCCTGGCTTTCAATTCGAATATCGCCGCCGAATTTCTTTACGATCCGTTGAGCCACCGTGAGGCCCAGCCCCGACCCTTCCCCTTGTCCCTTGGTCGTAAAGAAGGGATCGAACACTTTACTGAGATAGTTCTTGGCAATACCCGGCCCCGAATCTTGAATAGTCACGGTCAGGATCCCTCCGTGCTCTTTCGTGCTGAGAATGAGCTGCCCTTTGCCGCGCAGAGCCTGCACGGCGTTGGAGAGCACATTGGCGAAAGCCTGGCGCAATTGGTCCGGCAAAGCGCTGACGGTGGACACGGAGACATAGTGTTTTTGCACCTCCACGCCGAGCGCGTCGTGTGAGGTCTGCACGACCGCTAAGGCCTGATCCAATTCCGCATTGACGTCCACCGGGACACGCTGGTCCTTGGCCTCCCTGGCGGCGATGCCGGTGAAATCCCGAATGATGGTGGCCATCCGGCGTCCATGCACCACAATGTCGCGCGCATACGATTGGACTCGCTTCAGATCGCCTTCTTCTTGAATGGCCTCGCCTAAGCCCAGGATGCCGAACAGCGGATTGTTCAATTCATGTCCGATGCCGGCTGTCAGCACCCCCAGGCTCCCGGATTTTTCCGCCTGCACCATCTGATCCTGTAACCGGCTTTCCTCCGTCGTGTCGCGCAGGACTATGCCGATTCGATTGCCTTCCCCGGCGCGGCCGTCCAACCGAAACCACTGATAGCTGTACTGGCGGCTTCCGAGCGCCAACACTTGGCGCTCGTCCTGAATGCGCGAGAGCTCTCTGGGCATCAGCGGGTCTCTCGTCTCAAGGGAGCGGTTTGCGGAGAATTCCGTTGAGCCGGTTGACTCATCGCCGTTCGCCCCTGCGCGGCGCAACTCCTGTCGAAGCGTTTCTTGCCGCACAGGGTCGAGGTGAAGGAGATCGAAGAGTGTGGTGGAGGGGGAACAGTCGCCGGGCACTCCCAGCACCTCTTTTAGTGCGCGATTCAGATATTGGACATGTTCCTGCTGGTCGATCATGACGATGGGCGTGGGGACTGCATCGAGGACTTGATCGGTTGACCGCTGTAAATATTGGACCTCTTCGGTTTTTTCTTGCACCTGACTGTTCAGACCCGCGAAGGCGGCCTCGAGTTGGGTATTCATCCGGTTGAACTCGATGGCAAGCTCCTCCAGCTCGTCTCCGGTTTTGATCTGGATGGGCTCGCGCAGTTCCCCGCGGCCGATAGACCGGGCGGCTTCCTGCAAGCGCCGCACCGGCGTTACAATCCGGCTCGCGGCAAAATAGCCTAATGTGGCCAACAGACCGAGAGCCACGACCGCGAACACGGACATCCATGTGAAGAGATGCTCCACTGGCGCAAACAGCTCGCTGGACGACTGCCAGACAAAGGTGTTCCATGATCCCCGTTCCAATGCGCCATTGGTCGCGCGGCTGGTTTCGGGAAGGGGAGCAAAGCCGATAATGGCAGTTCCATGCCCTCCATGCCCGTCGCTCGACGCGCTCACCCAGCCGGGCTCGGCTGGCGTAACAAGCGGAATCAGTTTCGCATCGGACAGCCGAACTCCCGTGGGAAGAATCGGACAGCTCATCACGATTCCCCGACTATCGATGAGCATGACGTGACCTGTCTTCCCGAATCGAATCGGATAGGTAGCGGGCGAGAAAAATTCTTTGGTATCGATGACCCGGTGGACGATGCCGACGACTTCGTACTGAAGACTGTCCATGATCGGGACGCTGATCGTGAACACATAGGCCTTAGCCCACTTGTCAAAATATGTGTCTTCGATATAAAGTTGCCCCACTCCTTTATTGAATGTCCCTTTCCACCACGCTGTCTCGCCATGCGAAAATGGCGGCAGGTCCGTCAAGGCTGCCACGAGATTTCCCTGCACGTCGGTGACGAACAACAGCTTGGTCGCGGCACGCACCACTTGCGGAATGAGTTGTGCCGGCGCGCTGTTCGACCCAATGTAGTGTTCGCGCAGCAGAATGGCCACGGGGTTTTCCTTGATCGCCTTCACCTGGGCCGGGTCCCGGGCGGTCCACTTCGTCTCTTGCCGCTCCACGACAGCGCGATTTTCCTCATCCGTCCGGTCCTGAACCACGTCACGTTGATGTTCCAATGCCTTGATGACGATCGGATCGGAGGCAATGCGTGAGGTCCGGGCGACCTCTTCAGCCACGAGCAGATCCAGCTTCCTGGCTCCCTCGGTTGCCAGGGCTTTGAAGCTTTCGCCGCTGACTTCTCGGATTTCCCTGGACCCTTGGAAGAAGGCCATGGTCAGTCCCAGGATGAGCGGAAGGACACCGACCAGCAGCATGGAGACGATCAGCTTCCGCTTGAGTCCCCAACCTATTCCGGCTGCACGCGTCGGTGTCGTCATGGGGTCATTCTATGGGCTGCGATGGGGGTGAAAATTTGATGCGAAACGCGGTGCCCTTTCCCACTTCACTGTCGACGATGATATGCCCGTGCATCTTGGATATGACCGACATGACATTGTATAACCCCAAGCCGGTGCCTTTTCCTGCGGGTTTGGTCGTGTAGAGGGGCTCGAAAATCTTGGTGAGAGATTCTTTGGGAATGCCGCAGCCGGTATCCATGACTGTCACAATCGCCCTGTCGTGCTCGTGCTCGGTTCGTAAGGTGAGGGTACCGCCTTCACTCATGGCCTGCACGGCGTTCGTGATGAGATTCACAAACACATGCAATAGTTCGTCGGGATTGCCGTTCACGAGCACATTAGACCCGTACTGTTTGACGATCGTCATATCTTGCAGCGCCACCGCGTATCGCGCGATTTTCAGCGCTTCGTCGAGTTTGCTGCTCACGTTCACCAGGGTGTCATCGTTCGCGATATTCCGTCGGGCATATCGCGTCAAATCGCGGCAGAGGGCGCTGGTACGCTGGACCGCTTCGATGATTTCGGCGGCTTGTTCGTGAACTGCGCTGAGGTCCTGCTCGTGGGCAAGACTTTCGGCGAGACCAAGGACGAGTTGGAGGGGATTGTTGATGTCGTGGGCGATTCCTGCGGCGAACGATCCCAATCCTGCCAGCTTATCAGCATGAAGTAGCTCGGTCTCAAGTTTTGATTCGTGCTGAATGAGGTTCCACAGCAACTTGGCCGTGGCCCCGTTCATCACTTCTGCGGCAGGGTCCTTATAGGAAAGAATGGTCTCGGCCATATCGGGATCCCCTGTCACATCCATGATCAGGTTCACTTTATGATTGCCGACCAGGTCCGGAACCTGATCGCTGACGTGGATGTTCAAGTCTCGGGCGCGCTGGAGTCCGGGAGCATGGGGATTCGTGTCCGCAATCCCCACGATATCGACGTCCTGAACTTGGTGCAGGAGTTCCAGGAGAGCCGTCCCGCCTTTCCCGGCGCCGATGATGGCCACTTTGGTCGGCGATCGATCCATTACGATGACCCTTCCCTTCCCCTGACTTGGTGTGCGGCATGCGTGAGTCGAGGCATAGCTTCGCTCGCGGTGGGCGGCTTTCGGAGGGGCATGGGCATCCCTCCGAGAGCCGCTGGTAGGGTAGGGGCTGGAGTGATCACCCTAGAGACGCGCCAATTCTCTCTGCTCCATTGCGCGAGCGACGGCGGCTTTCAGTTTTTCTCCCTCGACCGGTTTGACCAAATAGTCGATGACACCCCCGCGCAGAAAGGAGGTCGCCATGTCCGTATCGGGAAATCCGGTAAGGACAATAATCGGGACACGCGGCCATTCCTGTTGAAAATATGCGATCGCTTCGACTCCGTTGATCTTCGGCATGCGGATATCACACACGATCACGTCGAGCAGAAGCCGGTTTTCCCCACTGTTGATCGCCTCAATGGCCTTTGCGCCATTTTCTGCCTCAATCACGTCGTACCCGCCTTTTTGAAGGGTCATCCTGACGACCTTTCGGATATCCGGTTCGTCATCCACCACCAAGACACGACCGTTGCACACTGCATCGCTCATGAAGAAGCCAGATCTAAACTCTTCCATGGAACCCTCCTTGTGTTGAGTAAAGTCGTTGCCAATTTCGGCTCTCAGACGTGCTGCAGGGAGCCAACGCAACGAATGTGCCATGAAGGCGATTGAGAAATAGTTCAATATTCTGCCGTGTTGGAACTGCAATCGATTCTGGTGGTTCATTGGCGCATTGGTGCAGAACAACCAGGTGGGGTGAAAACCACCATAGCAGGAAGCATGATCTGGTTGCACCGAGTGGCAGGCAGTCGAGATGATGAAGCACGGGGTCCGGGGCTGAAAAGCGATGCGTGCAACCTCTTGTACGGCTTCAGCACCGAGGTTGATTGCCGCGACGGTTCCCGCACACGGCATGAGTCGACGACACACGGCGCCGACGAGCAGGAGCACAACCATTGAATGGTGATGGTGGTCCAACGAAAGCTCACAAAAATTCCGGCGTTTTACAAAGACACCGGAATTTCTCGAGCCGTGATTGCCTTCGTCGGCGGAGATACGTTATCCTCAATATGAATTATCATGATTAGCGACGAGACTCTGACCGCTTATATCCGCCAGGCCATGCCGGATGCGACAATTAAGGTAGTCGACAAGACGGGAACTCGGGACCACCTTATTGTGCTGGTCACTTCGGAATTTTTCAGAGACAAGAATCTATTGGATCGACACCGGATCGTCTATCAAGCGTTGGCCGACCCCATGCGCGATGGCCGCATCCACGCATTGGAAATAACGGCCAAAACGGCCGATGAAATGTAGGGAGGACAATCACCATGGCGAATCCCCTCGAGGATGAAATTCAGAACGAAATCAAACAGCACAAGATTCTGATCTATGGGAAAGGAACGAAGACGATGCCCATGTGCGGCTTCACCCGGGAGACCATGCAGTTTTTCGATCGATATGGCTATCCCTATGAACTGATCGATGTGTTGTCACAGCCGGCCAAGCGTGAGGCATTGACGAAGATGACCAATTGGCCCACGCTTCCGAAAGTCTTTATCGATGGCCAGTTTTATGGGGACACCGATATTCTTGATCCGATGGCGTCGAAGGGTGAGGTCGAACCTTTGCTCAAGAAGGCGTTCGGAAAATAGTCACAATATGGTGATTGGGACGAGAGACCCCGTTGCTGTTCTCTGAACAAGCCTCCGGCGCGAATCCAACCGCAAGAGTCGTGTGTTCCGATGGGTTGAGCGGCACATGGCATTCTCTTGCAGTATGGCGCTTCAGTCCTCCCTTTGTTGAATCTTGAGAATTTTGACGCCAGTCCTGTGTAAGGGCTGAATGTTGGTGTGGATGAGTATGTCTGCCGATCACCCAGATTTCTATCCAGTCTTCCCATTTGATCAAGACTGACCCCGCTTTGATATGTTTCTTAGCCGGCGAGAATTGCTTCGAACAGCTCTCTGTGCTAGTGCCGTCGCCTTGTCTCAAACGCCGCGGCTGTATGCCCAAGATTTTTCAGTTCGACTGGCCGATTTCAATGTTCCTCTCATCCAATCTCCAGAAAGAGCGGAGGAATGGTCAACATTCAGGAGGGATCTCGCAGAGTGGAGGACACGCACTCAAGCCGCCTTAAAATATGAGGATCAGCGCTATAGAGATGAGGCCTATGCATGGGCGTCATCATGTTTCTCTTGTTGTTTTCTGATGCTGTGGGATGAGGAGTTTTTTGATCAACGCACGGGCGTCTATACGGTCGATGCTTTTCTCCGAAACGCACTGGAAGAGTATGGGGGATTCGATTCTCTTGTTCTCTGGCAGGCCTACCCTCGCCTTGGCGCGGATGATCGCAATCAATTCGATTTCTACCGCGACATGCCGGGGGGAATTGACGGGCTCCGGTCGGTAGTTCGAATCTGTCATGCATATGGCGTGAAGACTTTCCTCGCCTACAATCCATGGGATACTGGTACAAGACGGGAAGGTGTGTCCGACGATAATGCGCTGGTGTCTTTGGTAAAGGCCATAGAGGTTGATGGTGTGTTTCTTGACACAATGGCGCACGGTTCCGTCGCTTTACGCAGCAAACTGGATGAAGCTGGAAGTGGTCTGATTCTAGAAGGTGAGGATGCGTTGCCGCTACAACGTGTTCATGATCATTCAATGTCATGGGCTCAGCAGTTCCATGACAGTGTCGTGCCGGGAATACTTAGAAACAAGTGGTTTGAGCGTCGACACATGCAGCATCAAGCCGATCGGTGGAACCCAGATCGTATTGCCCAACTTCACATCGCATGGATGAATGGGAGCGGCATGTTGATATGGGACAATGTCTTCGGGACGATAGTGCCTTGGAATGCACGAGACCGATCACTCCTTCGAATGATGGTGCCTGTTCAGAGGCGCTACGCAGATTTGTTTTCAGGTGAGGGCTGGATACCCTTGATCGCGACCGAGAAACCGGGCCTTTTTGCGAGTCAGTGGGAACATGAAAGAGTTCGCCTCTGGACACTTGTGAATCGTTCGAATGACACCATTGACGGCATCATGCTGAAGGTACGCCATGACCCGGGATCTTCTTACTATGACGTCATTCAGGGCATCGAATTGTATCCCCCGATACGAAACGGACTGGCATTCTTGTCAAGCTCATTGCTACCCAAAGGAATAGGAGGGTTTGTAGCTGGAATGTCATCAGCACTTGGCCATCGCTTCGTCGAGTTTCTCGGGGCACAACGCCGGCGGTATGCCCGTCATGATAAGTCGGAAGCAATTTCCGTCGTGACAACAGCGCTGCGATCCAGAAAAGACCAGTCAATAGTGAATGAACACCCGCC
Source organism: Nitrospiraceae bacterium (assembly GCA_040510255.1). Lineage (GTDB taxonomy): Bacteria > Nitrospirota > Nitrospiria > Nitrospirales > Nitrospiraceae > DASSBQ01. Next base: position 17,545 of record JBEVJJ010000036.1, read on the forward strand.
GTCTGATATGACTGAAATTGCGATGGCCACCTTTCGCATGCGGGTTGAGTTTCAAACGCGTGAATGTGGGTTTTATGGAGAGTCGCACGATACTCCTCTTCTATTTCCCAATCTCTTCAAACCTCATGTCATCGAACGTCTCGTGACCGTTCCCCGTTATGCAATTGATCTGACCCCCGTCACAAACGCCCAGTATCAGACATTTCTTCAGGATACGAGATATCGACCGCGTCACATGGAAAACTTCCTCAAACACTGGCGTCACGGCGGACCGCCGGACGCCAAAGTAGATCATCCAGTGGTGTACGTCGACATAGACGACGCCCGTGCGTATGCAACATGGGCGGGGAAGCGTTTGCCGACTGAAGAGCAATGGCAGTATGCCGCTCAAGGTCCGCAAGGGTTAAAGTATCCGTGGGGAAATGAGATGCAATCTGGCCGGTGCAATGGAGGTGAAGGCGCCGGGACGACCGCTGTGCGTGCGTATCCAGACGGCAGATCTCCGTTCGGTTGTTTTGATATGTGTGGGAACACGTGGGAGTGGACTGACAGCGAACGGAGTGACACCCGCACGCGGTTCTGCATCATTCGTGGGGGCTCGTTCTACACGGCGTCAGGGTCCCATTGGTACATGGATGGGGGGCCTCGTCCAAATGACTTTGCAGCAAAGTTTATCCTAATGTGGCCAGGACTGAACAGATGTGGGACTATCGGGTTTCGCTGCATTCTAGATCTGACGTGACTCGTGTCGTCCAACCTGCTACCCTCTTTTCACCGCCTATGACCGAGTGTTCTCGAAGTGACATTCCCCTCTGCGTCGATCTGGACGGCACCCTCATCCGGACCGACCTGTTGTGGGAATCCCTGCTCATGCTCGTCAAACGTCGTCCGGCCTCGATATTCAGGATCCCGTTATGGCTGTTCCGCGGCAGAGCATATCTCAAGGATCAGATCGCCCGCCTGGTTCAGATCGATGTTGCAAGTCTTCCGTATAACCGGGATGTCCTCGACTATCTCCGTAAGGAACGGCAAGGCGGCCGCGAACTGATTCTGGCCACTGCCAGCCATGTGGATTTCGCCCGCCAAATTGCAGCGCATTTGGGCCTCTTTGAGGGCGGTGTATTGGGATCAACGGCTGTGGTGAATTTGAAAGGCCGTGCCAAACTCCAGGCTCTTCAGGAACGGTGTGGAGGTCGAAGTTTCGATTACATAGGAGATGCGGAGGCGGATTTGCCGGTGTGGGCTCGCGCCAACCAGGCGCTGGTCGTCACGGATTCAGCGTCTCTGGTCGGTCGGGTCAAGGCCGTGGCGCGTGTGGCTCATGTGTTCGATCGACGGCGGAACTGGCTGCGTGTCATATACAAGGCTCTCCGTGTCCACCAATGGGCGAAAAACGTCTTGATCCTCGTACCTTTGATTTCCTCACATCAGATCACAGACATGTCTCTCTGGCTAGCTGCAATGGCCGCATTCGTGTCATTCAGCCTCTGCGCGTCGGCCGTGTACATTCTCAACGACTGTCTCGATCTGGAAGCGGATCGCCGACATTCGAAAAAGAAAGACCGGCCGTTTGCGTCCGGGGAGTTGTCGATTGCGACAGGTTTGGCGATGAGTCTGGGATGTCTGACCGCCAGTTTCGCCTTAGCCGCCACGCTGCCGTACACTTTTCTGATCGTGCTGGGCGGGTATTCCGCTCTCACCACGGGATATTCCCTCTATCTCAAATCCTTGGTTTTAGTCGACGTGATTGTACTTGCTCAACTGTACACACTCCGCGTCTATGCGGGAGGAGCAGCCACCGGCATCGTTCCGTCGCATTGGCTGCTGACCTTCTCGTTGTTTGTGTTTCTCAGTCTGGCGCTCATGAAGCGCTTCGCTGAAATTCGCCTGATGAGTCAGTCGGATCGCAAGGGTGTGCTCGGTAGAGGTTATCGAACGTCGGATGCCGAACACATCGCCAGTATCGGCTCGTCGAGCGGCCTCATCGCGGTCCTTGTGCTCGCACTCTACATTAGCAGCAAGGAGGTCCTGGAGTTGTATTCCAATCCGGAATATTTGTGGTTGGTCTGTCCCGTCATGCTCTTTTGGATCACTCGGGCATGGATGCTGACCTATCGCGATTGCATGGAAGATGATCCGGTCGTATTTGCGGTGCGGGATCTGACGAGTTATATCGTGGCGCTCCTCATTGGAATCATCCTGGTAGTTGCCAAGTAGGTGTGTCCCAGGACGAGCATGTTGAATGTCGAGTGAAGAGATCATCCGATGGTCCAACACGGAGCATTTTCATCTCCTGAGTTCCCTCGCTAGATTCCCCAGGCTCCGCTGATCTGGATATTGGATCCATTGACATATCGAGCCTCATCCGAAAGAAGATAGCGGACCGCCCCGACCGTGTCCCCGACAGTTCCGACATACCCGGCCGGAATACGCTTGTCGACTCCCGCGAGTTCTCCCGGCGGCGCGCTGCCGGAATCGATGAAGCCGGGAGAAATCGCATTGACCGTGATCCCATAGGGGGCCAGAACCTTCGCCAGGGTGCGCGTGAGAATCAGGACGCCTGCCTTTGCGATGTAATGCGCAGTCACATCGGGCTGCGACACCATCCGATCCGCATTTGCCATGCTGAAATTCACGATGCGCCCGTAGGCGCGCGCCTTCATGCCTGGAGCTACCATCTGCGCCAGGTAAAAGATCGGGTGCAGATTGCCGTCGAACATCTCGCGCCAACCAGCAATGGTTTCATCAAAGAGGTTGACGCGGTGATAGGGACCGGCGCCGTTGATCAGGACGTCAATGCCTCCCCACTGCTGCTGCACATGAGTGACAAGTTGTTGCGCTGCACTCGGATCTGACACATCACATTGGAGGGAGAGAGCCTGTCCACCGCGCTCGATGATGCCGGCCTTGGTCGTCTCGGCATCCGCCAGACTGGTGCGGTAACAAATAGCGATGGACCATCCGTGCGTGGCGAGGTCCAAGGCAATCGCTCGCCCGATTCCACGGGCGCCTCCGGTGATCAGGGCAATACGCTTGGTCATCACGTGGCCTCGCTTTCATGGAGACGTGACCGCAACCGCTTGGCGATCATATCGAGCGCGCCGCCGGTTCTCGTCGAAAAGACACGCTGCTGTTTGGGTTCTTTCATATCGCGACGATTGGCTTCAATCAAGGCCTGGAGATCCTCAATGGTGTCCACGTCTCGCCAGACGGGCAGCAAGCTTGTTCTGAGTCCAGCGTGCTGAGCTCGTTCGCGGGTTTGAGCGAGCACCCGATCGGTCGACCATGAAATATCGCGAAATAACTCCGGAACCGGCCTGGTCAACCCCACAAGATAGTAGCCTCCATCCTCAGCGGGTCCCAACACGAGGTCATTCGCACTGAGCATCGCGACGGCCTGTTGATAATGCGCAAGAGGTAGGGATGGGACGTCGGTTCCGATGACGAGCACCTGTGTGAATCCTTGTGCGAACAGCGTGACGAACGCAGTATGCATTCGTTCGCCGAGATTCTCTCCTATCTGGTCGAGCAACTGCACTCCATGCCGTTCGGCTATGATCTGAAAAAAGATATGGGCAGAGGAGGGCGCACAGGCAAGATACCGGGTGATCGGCAATCGGAATTTCTGGATTGCCGCGTGCGAACGTTCGAGCACATCAAGGATAAAGCTTCCCTGCAGCGTCGCCGCTTCATCTGCCGTGAGCGGCGGACAGAGACGGGTTTTGACCTGCCCTACAACCGGCGCTTTCGCAAAGATGATCAGTGCGCACCCTGCGCTCGTCGCAGGGTGGGGGAGCCTTCCTTCATTGCCGGGACGTCTCTCGTTTCTGGTCACGGGTCCTCGATGACACGGTGGCGGCTTCGGGAGTCACACGTCGCCCCGGATGCTTCAAACAGGGAATACATCACGCGCGCTTCCTATTGCTGGAGGTTCTCACGCCTCACCGCTGCATAGAAGCGGGAGAGGATTTCGGGACTCATGCCGCACCAATAGAGGAACCTGAGTGTCCACATGAGGACAACGGTGCGGGCCGGGCCCTGGCTTTCCCATCGCCGATACGAAGTCGTCACCTGATGCCGCAGGGTTGCGACACGGCCCCGCCGTTTGAGCCGCCGGGTGAAGTCGATATCCTCCATCAACGGGATCACGGCATATCCATTCATCGCCTCGAACGTTTCCCGTCGCACGAAATTGGCCTGATCCCCCGTCGCAATACCGCTCAATCTCGATCGCACATTCATCATGGTGCTGATGACTGAGCCGAGCGCGGTGGTCTTGTCGAATTGCACCTCAAAACGCCCACCGGCGCAGGTTGGCTCTGCCATGGCGTTCACAATCGCGTCCCGCGCCTCGTCCGGGAGAAGCGTATCGGCATGAAGAAATAGCAGAAGATCATTGCGGCTCAATGCGGCGCCTGCATTCATCTGCGCCGCCCGTCCCCGCGGAGCGGTGATAGCCAGAACGGGACAGGCCGTAATGGCCGAACGGTGCTGTGCCAAAGAAAACTGAAGCACCAGGTCCCGGGTCCGATCCGTGCTACCTCCATCGACCACAATGATCTCATCGAAGCCAAGCTGAAACGTGCGTTCCAGCGTGCGCGCTAGTGTGGACTCTTCGTTCAGCGTCGGAATGATGACGGTAATCGTCATCGCTGCCAGGTTGCGGGGAGTTCCTGCCCGGTCAGGCAGGCTTCTTCGACTCATTAAACATGAAGTAGACAACGATGACGACCGTGATCCAGAAGACGACCTGTTTATGCCAGAAGAGCACTTCACCATAATGGTAGAAGGCCAATCCTAACAAGATGGCGACGCCCATAATGGAATATCGCCACGTGGGGTTCTCGAGTACGGAGTTGGCCCACACGGCAAGCCCAGCGAAATAAATCAGGAACGGGACCACGTTGATCTCGAATCCACCGCTGATCGACAAGAAGATGTTCAGGAACCCGATGAACATCAGCGCGGTGCCAATCATCAGACCCGCGACGTGTGCCTGACGGTCTCCACCGCTGTCATCGTCGCTCTCATGCCGTGGGGATTTGGATGGTGGCGGTGTGGTGAATGGTCCTGGGAGGTCGCTGGGCGGCGCAGGGGACATGGTGACGCCTTGTTACGCTTTAAAGTGTTTGCTGAGTGTGAGACCTTGTCGTTGATAGGAAGAGCCCAACGCGGCGCCATACACCTGTGTCGGACGCTGAAGCATGAAATCGTAGATGACCTTGAAGAACGTCTGACCGTCGTGAATGAGGAAGGGCACGTCGTGCGGACGAACTTCCAGCACAACCTGCGTCCCTCGCAGTTCTCCCTGGCCGTACCCGAACCCGGGGTCAAAAAAGCCGGCGTAATGGGTTCGTAACTCGCCGCAAGCCGCTTCGTAGGCCACCATTTCCGCCGCATACCCAGGGGGAACTCGAATACGCTCTTTGGAGGCCAGAATATAAAACTCCTCCGGTTCCAGCAGAAGGCTGTCTTGCCGCGTCCGTCTGATGGGGTCCCAGAAATCCATCGCGGCGTAATATCCGATTTTCGACCAATCGATGACGTGGCTATTCTTCTTGGCGCGGTATCCGATGATAGCGCGTTCGCCCCGGTCATTCCCATTGAGATCGATGCGGAGGAACAGTCCGCGGTCGGTTCTGAGATCGCGCGGGCTGAGGGGCTTGGCGGCGGCCGTGTTCTGGTAGAGCAGAGAGTCGGCATGATGCAGTCGTCGAAGCGCGGGGTCTGCAACCATGGCGTCACCTTGCACGAAGCGGATTTGGTTCAGTGAGTACCCTGTTCGTACCTTGATGGTAAATGATCTCGGTACGATTTCCAGGTAGAGCGGGCCATGATACCCGGCCCGGATTTCATCGAATCCCGCATTGAGATCGGTGACCACGCGGGTAAATACATCCAAGCGTCCGGTGGTGCTCTTGGGATTCGATCTGGCCCTGATCGTCTTGGGGAGGGAGACGCTTTCGAGCAACGGAACCAGGTAGACATGCCCCTTTTCGAGAATGGCGCCTTGGGTGAGGTCCATCTCATACATCACCAGATCAGACTGATAGAAATCCAAGACATTCAACCGGCTCGTGATCTCGCTGAGTTCGGGAAGAAAGCTGCTGATGAGCCGGTAGGCTTTCGTTCCCAAGCGCAGATCAAGGCTTGCCGGTTGGATCTGCCGATCTTCAATCGGGATATCCGCGCGGATGACCCGTTTGGCAATGAATTGCCTGATGTGCTGATAGGGAAGAATCCCTTGAGGCGAACGTGGCTTCACAGGTCGTCCATCGCCCTATCACAGCCGTTTGATACCGTGTCCCATGCAGAACGAACACCGACCATAGGGAGTTCACGCCCCGTCCCGTTCTTGGGCTGGGGATAGTGGAACGTCTTATTCTCATAATTTCGTAACAGCGCGCCGTCCTCGTCCATTTGCACCAGATAGTCGGCCGGAAGGAGAGGAATTTTACCTCCGCCGCCAGGCGCGTCGATGACGAAGTGGGGCACCGCCATGCCGCTCGTGTGGCCCTGCAAGGCCTTGACGATGTTCAACCCTGTTTCCACCGTGGTACGGAAATGATTCGTTCCCTTGGTGAGATCCGCCTGGTATAGGTAATAAGGTTTGACGCGGGCCATCAGCAGTTGGTGCATCAATTGTTTCATGATCTCCGGATCGTCATTGACCCCTTTGAGCAGGACCGTTTGTGCGCCGAGAGGAATCCCTGCATCGGCCAACATGCCGCAGGCAGCCTTGACCTCCGCTGTCAGTTCGTCCGGATGGTTGAAGTGCAGGTTCATATAAATGGGATGGTACTTCTTGACGATCTCGCAGAGTTTGGGCGTGATCCGCTGGGGGAGACTACCAGGGACGCGGGAACCGATGCGAATCAATTCCAAGTGAGGGATCGTACGAAGCGCTTTGAGGACTCGTTCCAGCAGCTGATCTGGTAACAAGAGGGGGTCGCCTCCGGACAGGATGACGTCGCGGACCTCGTGATGTTCGCGCAGGTAGGCGATAGCACGATCGAGTTCACCTTTCTTCAGAAAACCGGGTTTTCCGACCAACCGCTTTCTCGTGCAGAACCGGCAATAGATCGGACACTGGTTCGTGACCATGAGCAGCACGCGGTCGGGGTACCGATGGACCAGATGCGGCACAGGACTCATGAGGTCTTCCTCCAAGGGATCATCCTCCGCATCGGCATCCGCCATTTCGGCGACGTCCGGCACGACCTGCTTCCAGATGGCATCTCCTCGTTCTTTGATCGTGGCCATGACCGTCGGAGTGATCCGCATGGGATAGTCACCGACGAGCGACTCTATTTCCTTTTCATCCACACCAAGCCGTTCGGCGAGATCTCGAGGTTTCACGACACTCTGAGCCAGAATACGTCTCCAATCATCCACGTCTCAATCCTTTCTTCAACGAAGCGTTCATCTGGGGTCTACGGTGTGACAGGCAAGAACTTGTCGGTGTCTGCTTCGGATGCTGATCATTCGGTTGGCTTGGCGTAATGCCTTTCTAAGTGCTCCAGTATCTCATGTGTTTCCGAAAGAATGGTGTCGCCGTCTCTAAGCACGGGAACGTAGTACTGGCCGGATACTTCGAAGACCTTTTTCCGCATCGGCCGGAAATCGGGTACGACGATCTCCTCATATGCCAACCCCAGTTGACCGAGTTTATCCCGCACGACTGCGCACTCGGGACACCACTGCACATGATACAGCGTCAAAGACATTGGGTACCTGCATGACATGCTTCACGCGGATTCACTTCTTGGTCGCGGTATGGGAATTTTTGAAAGTGCGAATGCACATGCCGCTGGTCGCCTTCATGACTGAGATGTGGGGCCCTCGGCACAGGGCACCATGATGGCGTCTTCCATGCCATGAATCACTTTCTTCTCTACGGAGCAGACGGTCGCGAGAATGCCTCCGAGCTCGGCCTTGTCATGCGCAACAAAATAATAGGGCGACAGGCGTACCCGTCCCGGCATCGTCGTGATATGTCCTGTCGTCTCATCGGCGTATGAGCATTCAAACACACGGCCCTTATGAAATTCCTGTAGCACATGAGGACCGGTAGGAAAAGCTGCCATCGCCTGATCCAACGCTTCGGCCCATTCAGCTTGCGAGACGTCATGACCAACGACGACCCCACGACTCCCCCATGCGAGTTCAGAGAAACCGGATGGCTTGATCACCATCTGCCGTTCCTTTTGCGACATGGTTCCGATCGCCCGATAATCGGAGACAGGCTTCCCGGCGACGGTGAGATGGGGTATCACGGCGGTCGGTGGAATCGGCTGCGGATCCAAAATCCAGGTCCTTGGCATGAGGGCCGACATTCTCGCCCACACGGCTTCTCCCAACTCTTCTTGCCAGAACCCTTGCAAAACGGGATGATGCAGGAGTGCGAACGCTAGTTTTTCCTCGAACGCGGGTTTGTAAGGAGGCGAGACAATCACGTGGCCCTTTCTTGCGGCATACATGACCAACTCTGCTTTGGCAATATTCTTGAGATCAAACAACTCAAAAAACCTGTACACGAGACCGATCGCCCGTCGTTTCGACTCGACTTCAAGCCAGAGCCCTTCCTCAGAGAATCTGACCTCTCGCGGGTGTACACAATAACTTTCCAGTCCGATTTCGCTGAGGCGGTCAGCCAGCCATTGCATCTCCTGCCTGTAGTCCCGAGCCTCGTCCGACACGACAATGGCCACACAACCGGGAGTCTCGTTCTGTTCGGACCGCAGCATGGACGCAAACCCCTGAACCATACCATCCCGCCCGCCGGAGATCCGGGCCGATTGTCCTTCGAGATCGGCATAGCCCTGTGCCAGGCAGGCGGTCATGCCGATTCCTCCCGGGACGGAATCCAGTTCAGTGATCACCATGCCAGCCGGAGTGGGGATGACGTCCGGACGGATTACGGCCGGGATCATATTGCGGAACCGGTTCATCCGGCTGTATGAGACCAGGGATTCGGGTTTGCCTTGATCCAGATATGCGGCTGCCCAGGTCGGTTGGGTTCCCCGTGCACTCTCTCTATAGAGACGGTTGAGGGCTCTGTAAAACGTCAGGAGATCCTGCCCCAGTGTCCGGAAATAGGTGACTTCACCGGGGGAGAGCATGAAAGGATCGGGAGCGATTCGCCAGCGGTGTATCGCGCGATCCGAAGGTCCGGCGGCAATCTCATCGTCGGATGGACCGGCAGAGTAGAGGCCTGCTCGAATCAGAGTCTCGCGGACCGTGGAACAGCGTCGGCGGGCTGAATCGGAATCGACCGGATCAGAAAGATTCTGTGTCAGTGTCAATGATGTGTGTCCTCGAGGCGGTCAGGCCAGTGCCGCATCACGAAAGCGCGGTCTCTGGTTCGAGGTTGATCAGATCGTAACACGGCCTCTCGCGCCCGTACAAGGGTGGAGGGACGTGTTTCTGGACGACATCAATGGTCGGAGGGAGAAAAAACCCGAATGCAGTTTCTCCCCGCAGCCTTTGCGAGATAGACGGCGCGATCGGCCACCGCCATCAGTTCTGTTGACGTCTGTGCATGGGCCGGAAGAGAGGCGACTCCGATACTGCAGGTCAGCGACAAGGGAGGAGAGGTGAATGCTGCCAACTCCGGTAGTAACGTGAGCGTCGTCACGCGATGGTAAAGCAGTTCGGCGAGCGCCCGTGCGCCCTCCATGTCGGTGTTGGGAAGCAGGAGGACAAATTCATCGCCTCCGTACCGTGCCGCCACGTCGCTGGTCCGCCCGATACGTCGTCCACGGTCGTTTGGCTGGCGGCTGTCCAACAGCCAACCCATCGCTTGCAGGACCTGATCCCCCGCCGCATGGCCATAGAGGTCATTGATCGTCTTGAAGTGATCGAGATCTAGAAAAATGAGTGAGAGCGGCGTGTGAGTCCGGTGCGCGTGAGCCGCAAGTTGATGCAACATTTCCTGAAGGTATGAATGGTTGTAGAGGCCGGTGAGTCCATCGCGGACGGAGCGGTCGGTCAGTTGACGGTTGGTATGAGCCAATTGTCTGTTTGCTTCTTCCAGGCGGCGATTCAGCATGTCAGACTCTTGCTGTTGATGCTTGAGCGGCGTGATGTCCGTAATGGTTTCGACAAGATGAACCTTTCCCTGGATCGTTTCGAGGGCGGACCATTGAACCAGCACCCACTGGCTATTCGGGAGCTGGACCTCACTCGACCTGGTCGCGCCGGAATGCAGCGCGTCGGGAGCTTGGCAAAAGGAGCAGGGGGTTGCGCACCCGGCGATCTTCTCATGGCACAATTGGTCGGCAATATTGCCGAACTGGTCTTCAGATGCGGTATTTTGGTAGAGGACTTTGTAAGTGACCGGGTCAATGATGGCCAGGCTCACCGGCTGAATGTTTAGCAGTGCTTGCGGATCATACGGAGGCTGGTTGTTCTTCAACACCATAGGACGTTGACTGCTCGTTCACAAATGGCAGTATTTCAATGGCGCTTCGGATGGTCAAGAAAATTGCCAATTGTCGGGAGTGCTGGATGAACAAAGCAGATCGCAAGGGGAGCGCACGGATGGCAGGAACATTCAGTTTCTTGCCTGAATACCACGGCCATCGTATGATGCAGTCGTGGATTTCTACCGGGTGATGCCTGCGCCAGTGCGAAGCTTGCCGATCCTTCCACAGATCGTTCCCAGCCAAAACTGCCTCACGTGCGAGGTCTGTTGCCGGTTTCCGGAACAGGACAGCTTCCTCCGGCCCTATTTCACGCCTCAAGAAATTGCACGGGCAGTGGCCCGTGGGGTCGATGAGCGCAGATTTCCCCATCCGGATGGATGTCAGATAGATGTGACGCCGCATCCTGACGGCGAAGGGTTTCTCTGTCCCGCTTTTGATCCGATCACGTCGCGGTGCATGATCTACGAAGACCGCCCGCTCGATTGCCAACTGTACCCATTTGCCTTGATGTGGGATGCCCAGCGACAACATGTCGTGCTGGGATGGGATGTGAAATGTCCATTTATGGCGAACGCGGCTTCAGCGGAGATTGCCACTGCCGTGGAGGGTCTCTCCGGCCTTCTCGAATCCGATGACACAATCGGGATGTTGACCGAACACCCACGCCTGATCGGCCGCTTCCAGGATGATGTGGTAATCATGCGGCGACTCGAGCGGGTCACGAAGGCATTGAGACAGGACGTCGATGGCCTCTTCCTGCGTCCCTTGACCGTGGAGGATCGGCCACGCGTCCAAGCCGCCATTGCCATGGCGCGCCCGGAGCTGCCGGTTCCGCTGGCGGCGTTCTCGTTTGCCGCCCACTATCTGTGGCATTCGATTCTGGACTATTCATGGGCGGAAATAGCCGGACATCTCTGCCTGTTTGCGTCCTCACCCGACGGCATGTTCATGGTGCTTCCCCCACTCGGGCCCGGGCCGCTGCATCACCCTCTTCACCAGGCCATGCGATACCTGCGTATACGAAATGGGGGGTCGACGGTGAGTCGTACCGAAAACATTCCGGCGGAATATCATGACGAGATCGCGGAGCTTGGCTATCGCCTGACGCCGGCCGGCGCGGACTATATCTACCGCGTTGACGATCTGATCAGCCTTTCCGGCGATCGATACAAATCCCAGCGTGCCGCGTGCAACCGATTTGAGCGCGAACATGATACCACGGCGTGTGACCCGTATCGTATCGAAGATCGGGACGCGTGCCTCACTGCGTACAGACTGTGGCGAGAGCAGAAGGAGCGTGCCGGTCTGAATGAGTGGGAACAACTGCTGCTGAATGATTCGTCGCTCGCGCATGGCACGGTACTCAGCGAACATCAATCGATGGGACTGCTCGGCGTGACCGTGAAGATAGGGGGCACGGTACGTGCGTACACCTTCGGCACGTGGCTCAAGCCCGACGTGTTCTGCATCGTTCTCGAAGTGGCGGATCGAACGGTGCCCGGATTGTCGCAGTATGTCTTCCGTGAGTGTTGCCGCACGGTGAAGGAACAGGGCGCCGTGTTCATCAACACGATGGATGATTCCCACGTGCCTCGCCTTGCCAACAGCAAGCGATTGTATCATCCTGTAGCGACTCGTCCGAACTATACCCTGACGGAGAGCTGAGCATGTCCCCTGAGGCAAGCGGCGTCAGTGAACGGCGTCCCTACACCTGGTTGCCGGTCCTCATCCTCGGCATGTCGATCGTGGCCACGGTTGTCGGAACGGTGATGCTGCGTTCGATCGAAATCCGTCTGGTGGAAGGGGCGGGAGAAAATCTCATGCTCGCATCGGCAGCGATCGCAGACAAATTGGATCGTCTCCTGTTTGAGCGGTATGGCGATGCACAGATGATGGCGCGGACGTTTGCGGCGCGGTCTGGCGACAAAACCTACCTCACAGAGTATCTGCAATGGATGAAGACCACCTATGGATCGGCATACCTCTGGCTTGGCGTGGTCGACTTGCAGGGACGTATCGTGGCGGCCACCGACCCGTCGATCATCGGCCAGGACCGTGGGCAGAGCGCATGGTTTCGAGCCGTCAAGGAGACCGGACACATACATATTGCGGAATTGGAAGCCCGGGCTATCGGCGGCACTATGGAAGCCGTCGGTGTCACGGCTCCTATCCTGGGAAACAAGGGTGAGTTTCTGGGCGCGGTCACCACACGGATTGCACTGAAAACGCTTGAAGAGGTGCTGATTGAAACGATTCGAGAGATACGCGGATCCGATGCGTCAGCGGGGCCGTTTGAATATCAGTTTCTCACGCGGGCAGGCGATACTCTCGTGGATTCGATCTCCCGCGACACGAGCAGAGTCAACTTAAAGACACTCAAGTTGCCATCAGCCGTGTTGAGCGAATCGGGCAAGCCGGGATATATCGAGGAACAGCATCTCCGCCGCCACCTACCAGTCGTGACGGGCTATGCGCAAACCAAAGGACATGGCGACTTTCGGGGACTGGGCTGGACCATTTTGTTGCGTATGGATCGGGACGTGATCCTCTTGCCGATTCGAGCCATGATGTGGAAACTCGGGGTATTGGGTGTCGTCGTCTGGCTGCCCATGCTGGGACTGTTGCTCTGGGCCACCGGACGTCTGAGGACCCAATATCTTCAGGCGCAACAGGAAAGCGAATGGGCTCGTGCGGCCGAAGCAGCGCTCCTGCAGAGCCAGGAACGCAACCGTGTCATCGTCGATACTGCCCTGGACGCCGTCATTTCAATGGATGCAACCGGCGTGATGACCGACTGGAACGCGCAAGCCGCCAATATGTTCGGGTGGTCGCGCGAGGAGGCGCTCGGACGTCGAGTCTCCGAAACGGTCATTCCGACGCGGGATCGAACGGCGCATGAAGACGGACTCCGGCACTTTCTGGCGAGCGGCGAGGGGCAGATTCTCAACCGGCGCGTCGAGATGATGGCGCTGCATCGCAAGGGCTATGAATTTCCCGTAGAAGTTGCCATTTCTCCGGCCAAATTGGGCGATGCGTACATCTTCAGTGCCTTTGTACGGGACATCACGGCGCGCCGACGCGCCGAGCGCCGGCTGACATCACAGTACGAAGTCACGCGCGTCCTCTCGGAATCGCGGACCTTAGAGGAAGCCGGCCCAAAGATTCTGCAAGCGATCTGTGAAAGCCTCGAGTGGGAGATGGGCGCATTTTGGCGACTGGATCGACAGGGGAATGTGTTGCGGTGCCTCGATCTCTGGCAGGCACCTGCTTTGAAGGCCGAGGAGTTCGTGCTTGCGACGTGGCAATGTACCTTTTCCCGGGGGGAAGGCTTGCCCGGCCGGGTGTGGAAGTCAGGCAAGCCGACCTGGATCTCGGACGTCCTGCGCGAATCGAATTTTCCCCGTGCGGAAGCGGCGGCCAAAGTCGGATTTCACGGGGCCTTCGGGTTTCCCATCAAGGTCGGGGCCGAAGCGGAAGGGATCATCGAGCTGTATAGCCGCCAGATTGAAGAGCCTGATGAAGAACTCTTGAAGATGGTGACCGACGTGGGGCTGAAGATCGGTCAATTCGGGGAACGCGCGCGTGCGGAAGAGGCTCTCAGGCGGGCCGAAGGCCAACTCCAGGAGTCACAAAAGATGGAGGCCGTTGGCCGGTTGGCAGGCGGTGTGGCGCATGACTTCAACAACTTGTTGACGGTCATTCGCGGCTATAGTGAACTCGTCCTCAGTCGTTTGACGCCAGGAGATGCATTGCGCAGAGAATTGGAGGAGATCAAGAAAGCGGCAGACCGCGCGTCGGGACTGACGGGACAATTGCTGGCGTTCAGTCGCCGTCAATTCATCGCTCCCAAGATCCTGGACCTCAATGCCGTCATCCACAACATGGAGGGCATGTTGCGACGACTGTTGGGCGAGGACATTATCGAATTGTGCACCGTACTCGATGGCGAGACCGGCCAACTCAAAGGAGATCCTGGCCATATCGAGCAGGTCATCATGAACCTAGCGGTCAATGGACGGGATGCCATGCCGAGCGGAGGACGGTTGACCATCGAAACAGGGAACGTGCAGTTCGGAGGACGGGGGTCTCGGCCCCCCATGGGATGCGAACCCGGCCCATTTGTCATGCTGACGATGAGAGATACCGGCCATGGGATGGACGAGGAGACTCAATCGCATATCTTTGAACCATTCTTTACGACTAAGGAAAAAGGCAAGGGAACCGGTCTGGGTCTGTCCACCGTTTACGGGATCGTGAAACAGAGCGGCGGCTACATAGAGGTGGAGAGCAAGCCGGGACGGGGCGCGACCTTCAAGATTTATTTTCCGCGGGTGGACGGGGTGACAGTTAAGTCGGGCCCCGAAACCGTCATGGTGGATACGCTGCGGGGCCGGGAAACAGTCTTGCTCGTTGAAGATGAGCCAGGTGTCCGGCGTCTTGCCAATGAAACGCTCCGCTTGCATGGATACACTGTCCTCGAGGCGCGCCACGGCATCGAGGCGTTACTCATGGGGACGAAGCATATGGGGCCGATCCATCTACTTTTGACGGATGTTGTCATGCCGCAGATGAGCGGGCCGGAAGTTGCCGAGAAACTGGTCGGGGTCCGACCGGAGGTGAAAATTCTCTACATGTCTGGATACCCGGACCACCCGGTATTTTCAAAGGGAGGAGTCGACATGGAGCGATCTTTCTTGCAGAAGCCATTTACGCCCAGCGATCTGGCGCAGAAGGTTCGCGAGGTCCTCGACAGCGTGAAGGTCGTGTAAGCTGACCCTCTTTGCCCGTTCCAGCGGTTCGGCCCGCCTAGGTTCTACTCCCTGCGCGCAGGTTAATCTTGAAGTTCACCCCTGATCCGTTTATCGTGACGAAGAGAAAAATTTCGATCCACGCCGGATTTGAGGACCACCCATGAATCGTCAGGATCCCGCCCTGATGGAAAAAGGTCGAGAGGTCGGTATCGAGCAGCACCGCATCACGCGCGAGCCATTTTATGTCGAGGTTCGTGGAGAGATTGGATTGTTCTCCGTCGCGGCCAAGCATCGGCTGCCGGTCATGCTGAAGGGACCTACTGGTTGCGGGAAAACGCGGTTTGTGCAGCACATGGCGTTCAAGCTGGGACGTCCGTTGATCACCGTGGCCTGCCATGAAGATCTGACGGCATCAGATCTCGTCGGACGCTATCTTCTCAAAGGACACGAAACCGTCTGGGCCGACGGTCCGCTGACGCTGGGAGTGAAGCACGGTGGCATCGTGTATCTGGACGAAGTCGTGGAAGCGCGGAAGGATACGACCGTCATTATTCATCCCCTCAGCGACGATCGGCGGTTACTGCCGCTCGAAAAAAAAGGACAGATCCTTGAGGCGGTCGATGACTTCATGCTCGTGATGTCGTACAACCCCGGCTATCAGAGCGTCTTGAAGGATCTGAAACAGAGTACCAAACAGCGATTCATCGCGATTGAATTCGATTATCCGACGCCGGAGGTCGAAAGCCGAGTGGTGGCGCACGAGGCCGGGGTGAGTCCCGAGGTGGCCGGCCGTCTGGTCAAAGTGGGGCAGAAAGTCCGGAACCTCAAGAATCATGGATTGGAGGAAGGCGTCAGCACCAGACTGTTGATTTATGCCGGCACGTTGATTCGACAGGGAGTTCCGCCTGACCGTGCCTGCGAAGCGGCCGTGGTGCGTCCAATCACGGACGATCCCGACATGCAACGGAGTATTGTCGAGGTGGTGAAGGCGATTTTTTGAGAGATGGTGTAAGGGAATACGATGCTCGACGCCAATTCCAGGCGGCTCGAAACCCGAAGAATGACCGATGCCGGTGCAGCATTGGTGTGTGTCCGACACCGATGGAGGAGCGATCGTCATGATTCACATTCAGCCGAATGCCTCGTCCAGGGCATATACCGGAGAATTCGGGGAGGCATTGACAATCAGAATGGTCGAACCGCTCGCTGATGGCGCAGCCAATACCGACCTCACGCGCATCATCACAGAAATGCCTGCTCGGTGGAAACAGATGCTCCTTCGAACCATGTCAGCAGGAGTGACAAGGGCTGTCCTATGGGGCTGCGTCGTGCTCATGGTTGCCGGTTGCGCGGGACCGGCCCCTGTGCTGTACCCGAATCGTCAATTTCAGACGGCCGGAGAAGACATGGTGAAGGAAGATATTGAGAACTGCCGCCAGATGGCAGAGGACGCTGGAGCCATAGAGGGATCTGGGAAGGGCGGTCAAGTGGCGAAGAGTACGGCCGTCGGCGCAGGCGCGGGAGCGGCGGCGGGCGCTGTCGGAGGCGCGATTTCAGGAGGTGCAGGGATGGGAGCCCTGATCGGGGCTGCGTCCGGTGCGGTCTGGAGTTTTATCATGGCACTGTTCAGCGCGGGGAGTTCATCCAATCCGGCCTACGTCAATTTTGTGAATCGGTGTCTCGCAGAAAAGGGTTATGAGGTGACGGGGTGGCAGTAAATACCGGCAGGCGGAGTATGCGGTAGACTGGTTCCAGTCGGGCTCCTGTGCATGAGGTGGAGATTCGTGTTGCATTGATGAACCAGATGTCAGGCAACAATCGCTGCCATCTGCGACTCATGCATCGAGTGAAGGGTGTCGCAAGACGGTGTTCCCTCCTGCTGGTAGTAAGCCTCATGGCCTGTGCGGGACCGGAACCTACTCTCAGGTCAAATTCCCAGCTCCTCTTGTATGGAAAAGAGATGGGGCAAGAGGCGGTCGCGACCTGTGAGACCAAGGCGGAACGGGCAGGTGTGCACCACGGAACCAACCGGAGTAAGAATGCGGCGGGTGGAACCATCATCGGTGTGGTCGGTGGCGCAGCGGTGGGCGCGTCTACCGGATTGGTCGGTGGGCCAAGCGGTGTGGCCATTGGAGCTGCCGCCGGAGCCGCTCTCGGAGGCATAATCGGGTTTGCCGCCGGGACCTATAAGCCGTTAGAGCCAGACTCCGACTATATGGGATTTGTGGAACGGTGCCTGAAAGAAAAGGGGTACGAAGTGTCAGGATGGCAATGACGCACGGGACGTGTGGCCTCACACAGCATGCCAGTCATTGCTGTCAGCAGGGATCTTGTTAAAAATGAAAGCAACCGGAATAGTCCGCCAGCAAGCACTGAAACCGAATGGAGACCCGTTCCAACCGTTCGCGATCCTTCCTCGTCGGTGAGGTACCGGCAACCGTCTCCAACCACTCCGCATCTTCCTTCAGTTTGTGCAAACTCCACCGTGACGTGCCCGGAATCAAAGTTCGCCCATCAATCGCCTGACCGATGATGGTGCGGAAGGCCGCGACTTCGTCGGCGAACTCGATGCGCTCGCCATCAAAATCATAGGGGTGAAGATCGGTGTCGATCGCCTGAAGGAACGTGTCGAGCCACTGGACCGTGGCGGCCATCCGTTCGTAGTGAAGGGTCTCCGACCGGTCATGCGGGGTATGGTAGCGAGGAGTGCGGGCGGTTGAGAGAAAGAGGAACGGGATGTGTCGGTTTCTGAACGCATCATAGTCACTGACTGGGACGTGTCCGTGATCGGGAATTTCCTCCACGAGATGCATCCCCACCGGCAGGACCGTGAGAGGTGAAGCGTGAGGCGTCATGTGTCCATCTTCGCGATAGACGGATGACGGCTGACGAGTCATCGCTTCTTTCAGCCGTCGATACAATCCGGCGCTGTGTTCTGCACCGGCTGCGAATACGACATCGCGGGTCGGCTCCCACTGGACGCCGCCCATCAGGTCCATGATGACGACCGCTTGAAATGAGTCCTGGGACCCTATTTCCGACGGCAAATGACCGAGGAAGTATTCGGATCCCATCATCGGCGTCCCGAAATAGGGATGCTCCTCGGTATTGAATGCGACAAAGACTATCGAATAGTTCGAAAGCGACTGGAGATGCCGCGCCAGTTCAATGATGATCGCGACTGAAGAGGCATTATCGTCTGCGCCTAGAAACGGTCCGCCAAGATGATCGTAATGTGCACCAATCAAGATCCACCGGCCATGGGCTTCCTTTGAGGGTAAGAAGCCAAGGATATTATCACCGAGGCGAGAGGAAATAATTTGTCGAAAGCCGGATACCGAGGGGAAGGAATGCAGTCCTGTGGTGCGGAATGCAGACTCGATATAGTCGCCTGCTTTTCGATTTCCGATGGTTCCCGGTTCACGCCCGGACAAGTCCGGACTTGCAAGGAATTGAACATGCGCGGCGAGGCGTTGTGCGGCTTGGCTCGAAAGAGGAAGCGCGGAGGGATTCAGTGGCTGCATGGTGCGCAGGCATCCCGCCACGATGAGCATGATAAGCAGCCACGGGCTAAGACGTAGAATGACGAGAAGATATGAAGACCAGAGAATATGGGACCAGCGAATCAAGATTTCGACTGCTGGCCGGCCGGCATACCGTCAGGAGGTCCAGGCTTCCCTAATTGAGCCGGTGTCTTGTGGCGAAGGGCACGGCCCTTGTCCGGTGTGGGGTCCGTCACCAGTCCGTAGCAATGCCGGCCTTCATGATCTTCAGGCAAATATTCCGTGATGGGCATGCCGTCGTCTCGGACGAACAGCAGACAATGGCAGTATTTATACATCTGCATCTCGTCGCAGGCGCAGATCCACCTCCGTAACTTGGCCTCTGCTTTCTTGTCCGGGTAACAATTGCACGGACAGAGCGGCTTCCCCAACTCGTCGACATTCCCTGCCAGCCCCTTGACGACGGCCTCCGTCACGGCAGGCGTCGGATGGAATGTCGTCCCCGTTTTTTCGGCAAAGCCACGAACAAATTTCAAAATCTTCTCGAGGCTTTCCTTGCGCGGTTCAGCCATCATCCACTCCTTAAGAGTTTTGGGTCATGAATATGAATTGTGCATGCTGAGGGAATATGCATGAAGAGCCTTCAGTTCTGGTCTCTCAACTCAGCATGCCTACCTCCAAGCTCAACGCGTGCGGGCGTGGGCCTGTATGCCGCTAGTTTACAAGCGAAAATGCCTCGTTTACAATCGACAACCTCCAGTTGTGGACCACATCCCTATGCCATCAGAAGCAACACATCAGCTCCAGGCTCGCTTGTCCGAGCATCATGACGCCACGCTGGTCGCTCGAATCATAGAGGGGCTTGCTCGACCCGCAGAGCGGCCCGATGCATTGCAGGCCGTCCTGGTTCTCCTCAAGGAATTAGACGATGCGTCCGGTAAAGCCGCCAAGATGGCGAACGAGACGTTTCCTGAGCTGGAACGTCGTGGTCTTCTGGCCAATGCCGTGCCCTGGCTGGACCTCGGGCTTGCTATTGCACAAACTTCCGGTGCCGCGGCCCTGAGATATTTCAAGGAAAGCGCGCTGCTGCTCAGCCTGATCGAGCCGCCACGTGCGAGAGAGACCGTGTTGCGGCTGGGACTCGAGATCTCCGAGGAGGATCATACCGTTGCGCTCGAATTTCTTCGCGTTGCGCCGGAATGTGTCTCGGTGATTCCTGCGGAAGATCTGGAGTGGTGGGTGGTCACAGGTGCCGAACTTGCCCGGACGACCCTCGTGGTCGGTGTGGAGTTTATTCGTCAGATCGCCGCCATTGCGCGCGTGCTTGCTCCTCATGAGATTCGTTCCTGGATTGAGTTGGGTCTGAAACTTGTCACACGAAACAGTGTGGGGAACACCGATTACCTTGGCACAGTGGAATTTTTTCGCACGAGTCCCGCGACGTTGGGAGAAATCTTTCCTCCTGCTGCCCGGTCTCTGACTCTTTCCCTGAGTTCCCGCCTTGCCGACAGCGCACTGGAAATCGGCACGACCTGTCTTGCCGAGGCCGCGCCGTTGCTACGGCGCATGCCCTCCGACGAGTGGCGTATGGTAGTTCTGCAATACGGGTTGCTCGTTGCGGAACGAGATGGGCGATCAGCATCGGCGTACCTCAGGCGGAGCCCGGAAATGCTGTCGCTCCTTGGGTCTCACGATCAGGCACGGGCTAAGTTCGAGGAATGGTTCAGGGCCGGCATGGACGTGCTCGGATACAGCCTCGAGGCGGGGCGTGCCTACTTCGCTGTGGAAACCCACCGAGCCATTGCGGCGGTCGAGCAGGCCTTGAGTGGTGTGCCTCTCCGGAGAGTCGCTCGATCATTGACCTTGTTTGCGCAAGCCCTTTCCGGAACCGGCGTCAGTATTCAAGCCCTCCCTGAGATCGAAGGGCAGCGGAGCCGGGCGACTGTGAGCGTCGATGGGCGCACGATTAGCCTTCCATCTCTCCTGCGGCGGTATGGATCATTCGATGAGAACGTTCATCTCTACATGGCCATGACCGCGCATGAAGCCGGCCACTTGGAATTCGGCACCTACAATGTCCCGATGTCCCACTTGGCGGATATTGTCTCCGACCTCCGGTCGCGTTTTGCAAAGCCCAACCTCACCACACCTGCATCACTCGGCGACCTGTTTGCGTTATATCCTCGACCCGCTCTCATCCGCGACCTGTGGACACTCTTGGAGGATGCGCGAGTCGAGTTCTTGCTTCGGCAGGAATATCCTGGTCTGTCACGTCATCTTACCGCCTTGGCC
>JBEVJJ010000037.1:0-4976 GCA_040510255.1 Nitrospiraceae bacterium
CGACCACGTTCTCGGTCACATCCACGCCGGATTTCGCGTCAGCAAAGCGCACCTGCGCGGCTCCCATGAGCATCGGCACGTAGATCAACTTCGTCTCACTCGGTTGCGCGCTGCGAATCGGCACGAACTGCTGCGGCACATCAGGGGACAACATTGGACGCGAGGCGTGAGGCGCACGGCGGGAGACGGTTTTGGCCTTCTCCGGATTTGATTGTCCTTGGAGCGTCTCACTCTTCACGGGCTCCATCAGCAGTTTGATTTGTGTTCGCGTCAACGGGCCACGGAGATAGGATAATGTCCATCGAGTCTGGAACATGGTCGGCGAATCATCGTGCACGTTATTCATCAGAAACACGCGATTGCCGAGTCCCCCGAGAACTTGTTCCATGTACCGGCGGTCATAGGATTTCCCCCCGCTCGCTGCAGCCCCTTCCAACCCCTCGAGCACACGGGCCTTGTCACGTTCAGTCTGCAAGCGGCCGATGAACCACGTCCCAGCGTTGGCCAGGCCTTTATAGTCTAGGTCCATCGGATTCTGTGTCGCCAGCACCACGCCCAGCCCATAGGCCCGCGCCTGTTTCAGAAGCGTCAACAGCGGTCCCTTTGAAGGTGGATTGGCGACGGGCGGAAAATAGCCGAAGATTTCGTCCATATACAGGAGAGCCCGCAAACTCGTCGTCCCGGACTGCGCACGAACCCAACCCAGTACCTGGCTCAGCAGCAAGGTGACGAAGAACATCCGTTCGGCGTCGCTGAGATGGGCAATGGAGAAGATGGCCAGGCGTGGCTTTCCCTCCGGCGAGTGCAGCATCGCGCCCACATCGAGGGGTTGCCCCTCCAGCCAGGCCGTAAAACCAGGCGCCGCTAGCAAATTGTTCAACTGCATCGCGAAGGCGAATCGCTCTTTCGACGGAAAAAATGATTCGAGATCCAACACGCCGACCTTTGCGATCGCCGGCGATTGAATTTGCTGAATGAGTGCGGCCAGGTCGAGATCGGTGCTTCCCCTCCAGGCCTGATCAAGGATCGTGGACAATAAGATATGTTCACGGCTCTTGACCGGATCGGCTTGGACTCCGATCAGACCAAGGAGACTCGTGACCGTGGTACCGATCCGCTCACGCAATACCTCGTCATCCTCGCGTATTGCCTTCGAAGGCGCGGCAAACGAGTTGAGAATCGACACGGGAATTCCCGCATCACTCCCAGGCGTGTACACGACGCACTCGGCCGCATCGCGGAGCTTTTGAATGCGTGAACCATCTTGCCCCCACTCAGCCAGACCCTTTTTCCATAACTCTGCCTGTTGGGCCGCATATTCAGCAGCTGACACACCTCTTGTTCTGGCATCGTTCTCATTGATCCAGGGCGCGAAGTCTTGGCTGTCGAGTCGAGGAAAGGTCAGCAGCAGATTCGCGAGGTCTCCTTTGGGATCGATAATGAGGGCGGGAATTCCATCGATCGCCGCTTCCTCCAAGAGGCCGATGCAGAGGCCGGTTTTCCCACTCCCGGTCATGCCTACACAGACGGCATGTGTCACGAGATCTTTGGAATCATAGAGTAGGAATTCCGGCTTGACGTGTTTCGATGCGGGGTCGTACCGTCGTCCCAAATAGAAGACACCCAGCTTCTCAAAATCCTGCATCGGTTCGTCGTCTCCGCCGGAGACGTCGCGGGACTTCTCGCGTTTCTTTCGTGCCATGGTCCCTCCTACCAATCAGCAGCAAGGCTGGATCATCAGCCGGGCATTGTATGGCGGACCTGCCGGGGCTGCAAGGGCCGCCAGTGCAATATCACGGCAAGGAGCCTGGCTTTCATCGATCCGGATAGGTTGCGCAAATGATGAGAGGAAGCATGAGACCGCTCCTCCGGTGCGAACACAACTGTCAAATTTTCTGCTATCCTGTGCGCCGACCACCCACTATGGATCTGAGACCATCTAGGAATTCAACGGCCCCCGTTGATCACCCTGTTATCGCATGGCTGCGCTAAGACGACTGGCGGGGACTTGCAGTACTCTGTGTGGACTTTCAATCGTACTCTCGATGTTCGCCACACCGGCCCTGGCCGAAGAGCCGTCCGCGCCTGAAGGGCCTCGCAACGGCGCCACCGGAACGCCGACAACAGAAGAACCGCTGTCCGAGCCGGCCAAGCCGAAGTGGCACTATGGCGCCTATCTCGATCTGAGCTATCTTGTCGACTTCAACTTTCCGGACAACCATCTCTGGCGCAGCAAAGTCACGACACAACGGGTGAATGAGCTGGCTCCCAACATGGTACTCGGCTATATACGAAAGGATGCGGACGAATCGTCGCGGTGGGGAATGGAGTTCGGGGTCCAGGGCGGCCGCGACATCACAGGACAGGTTCCCAATGCCAGCCTCAGGTATGGCGATCCCTACGAAACTGCCAAGACATTCAGTCACTTTTCCCGGGCCAACGTGTCGTACCTGGCTCCCATCGGGACCGGTCTGAAACTTACGGCCGGGCTGTTCAATAGTTTTATCGGCTATGAATCGTTCTATGCCAAAGACAACTTCAACTACACTCGGTCCTACCTCCCGGATTATTCACCTTACTTCATGTTCGGGCTGTCCGCCCAGTATCAGTTCAACGAGACGGTGAAGAGCGCCTTCTTCGTCATCAATCGCTTCAATTTCCTCTCTGCTCCCAACCATCTGCCGGCTTATGGTACGCAGGTCAGTTGGTCGGCCACGCCACGCGTCACTCTCACACAAAGCCTCTATTATGGGCCGGATCAGTCAAACACATCGCTGAAGTATTGGCGCTTCTTTTCCGACAGCAGCATCCAATGGAAAAAGGACAATCTCACCATCGCATTCGTCTATGACATCGGCACGGAACGCGCGATACCACAAGCCGGAGACCACCGGGTATTCTGGACCGGCGCGGCGATCTATACCCATTGGCAGTTTACCAAGACATGGGCCCTGGCCGTCCGGCCCGAGCTGTATTATGACCCGGACGGGACCATGACGGGGGCCAGTCAATTTATCAAGGCCATCACCACCACGGTGGAATACAAGGTACCTATCGCTTCAACCATCACGAGGATGCGCTTGGAGTATCGCTACGATGATTCGACCGGCTCACAGGGCGGGTTCTTTAAGGGAGGAGAAGTCGCGCCTGGCGTGATCGGCCTGACACAAGCCCAGCATCTGCTGATCGTCGCCCTGCTATGGAACTATGATTCCCCGTAGGGAAGTCCGCGGAGGTATCGTACTTATCTTGGTCTATCCTGGCATGGGGCTCGCGGCGAGCGTAGGGGTGTGACGCGGGATCAGCGGGGAGAAGCACGTAGCGGAGGGGAATCCGCTGGATACACTGGACTGTCGCCTTACATCCTACGGCCGTCCAGGAACACATTGCGCCAGGTCTTATCTCATGTGTTCGGCAATCCGGTAAAGCGGGCGCCGCCGGCGGACATGCAGCCAAGCGGCGCGCTTGACGCGAAGATACGTCACTGGTCGAGCACGGAGGGTGCTGTCAGGGTCGCTTCCAGGGTTGAGTCCTTTCCCACGGCGTCCAGATGAGCATCGATCCATACCGCTGCGGTCCGGCGCCCGATGGCATGGAGATGCCGCAGGAATCGCAACTCATTATTGAGTTTGCTCGAGGCGCCGAACTCGCGGAGTTCTTCAGCATGGATCTCGTGCAGCCGGGGGTGCCGGTTCTTCAACGGATGATCCTCATGATCTCTGCCGGGCAGCGCAAGAACATATTTCACGGCTTCCAGCTCAAGAAATAATGCGGTGCTGAAGGTGATCTCATTAATCCTATCGATGATCTCACCAGCCGTTTTAGGAAGCTCGGGGCGAGTCAATGGATTAACGCCGATGATGATGACGTCATCGACAGGTGTCTCCTTAAAGAGCGGGGCGATCGCCGGGTTCCCCGAATAGCCGCCGTCCCAGTAGGCTTGACCATCGATTTCCACCGCCTGAAAGCTGAGCGGCAGACACGCGGAAGCCAGCACCGCATCCACAGATAGCTCAGGATTGCTGAAGACCTTTCGTCTTCCTGTCCGGACATTCGTGGCACACAGGAACACGCGAAGGGTGTCATTGTGCTTGAGTCGCTCAAAATCAATCGACTTGGCGAGCAGGGCACGTACCGGATGATAGTTGAGCGGGTTGAGCTGATAAGGCGACCAAGTACGGGAAAGCAAATCGAAAAAGGGATATATCGGCGAGGAATCGAGATCGAAACGCTCCCCTGAGCCAAACGGATAGCACAATCTGGCAAGGCCCGGCATACGCCCGACTGCCTCCCACAGCTCGCTAAGAGCGTCTCTTCCGGCTTTCCGGCCACCCCTGGACAACCCATCGGCAAGGGCTATCGCGTTCATGGCGCCGGCGCTGGTCCCGCTAATTCCCGTGATCTCAAGGCTTTCTTCCTCAAGCAGACGATCGAGCACGCCCCACGTAAAGGCGCCATGTGAGCCACCTCCTTGAAGCGCCAAATTGACTTTATGCGTCGGCATAGACAACCTCCTGCTGACTGTTGAAGCTTTTCTGTAATGGGGTCGCGGAGACCATGGCGGGCTGCTTCACTTGCTGCGCCTGTCAAGTCCATTCCTATCACAGGGAGATGCAGTATTTCAAACCCGCTCCCCTTTTGCTTTTTTATTTGTCACTGATGTGAGCGCCGGGACCCTTCGCAAATTTTACTAGGGCTTATCCCAGTGCAGTTAGTCTCGGGATCCCACTACAGTCAGCTGTATTGTTTCAAACTGAGACAGTCGTCAGTATGGGGAACTCCCAAGAATCCCCCCACCCCGTGTAGATCATGATGCATGACCTACAAACGAATCGAAGCGGCGAATGGGTCAGGAGGAGAAAGGGCTGGGATCCATTGTCTCGGCGTGACGGAATCGTGAGGCGTGAACGCGAGCTCCTCATTGGCGCACCGGACAGAGAGTCGTAGTCATACGAAGAAACGATGTGGCGATGATA
>JBEVJJ010000038.1:0-4808 GCA_040510255.1 Nitrospiraceae bacterium
TGTTGGGGTGGCTGCTCAATTTGAAGCGACTGTCGAAATTGATACAAATTCCGGCATAGAGGGCAGCCACGCCGTTAACGGGCGATGCCGGTGAATGAACGGCAGGAGCAGGCGGTAGGAACTGTGAAACAAGCACAGACAGCGATCACAGAAATTCAATGGGGAATTCGACAGGCCCGGAGTGTTCTAAAAACAGCTGTTTGTCAACAGCCTGCTAGTAAAGTTCACAGGAGATGCACGCGGAACTTGCTAGTCAGGAAAGGAAGTATTCGGCAAGCAGAGAGGAAGGATAGGACGTTTTACCGGGGGGAAGAATGGGTGGCGTGATTCGCCCGTTAGAAACGGAAGACGGCCCCGCAGTCGCTGCAACCACGTGGCCGATTCATTCCACAACCCAGACGGCAAAGCCTTGGGCGTGCTGCAGCAGCTCTTCTCCGACATGGCGATAGAACATCTCTTTCACCCATGGTAATGCGTGCCGGCCGACCACGATGGTTGCACAATCCCACTGGGTGGCCGCCTCGATGACTTCTCGTACCACATCAGGCTTATGGATGGATGCAGAGAACGCGGTGGTGATATGCGGTGCATCGAGCCCATGCTGGACGAGGACCTGTGAGGCTGCTTCGAGAGATGGTCGCGCAGCCTGTTTGGCCTGTTCCGTCCACTGAAGCCTGGCGCGACGGAGTTCAGCGCTCAGTCGCTCCTCCCGGTTCGGATCCTCAGTCCCTCCCGATTCCAGCAACTCTGGTGGAGTGGGCGGAAGGACATGGAAGAGACGGACATGGATGTCTCCGCGTCCTCCCATGAGGCGTGCGACATAGGTCACGGCCTTGCGAGAGGCGTCGGTGTCATTCACCGCGATCAGGATCTTATCGTGCTTGTCCATTCGAGTGCCCCAAGATCACCCTAGAGGAATATTGACATGTGATCAAGATGCATTCACGCAGGAGGGATGCGAACGTACTGATGAGCTCGGCTGTGCTGTTGCGTGCGAATGACGCGGCTTGACTTGATCGACGGGCTCATTTAGAGTCCCGTCTACGAATGCTCCGGTCGAAGGGAAGAGGGTGCAAATCCCTCACGGTCCCGCCGCTGTAACTGGGGACAAGGCCCGCCACAAGATCACTGTTCGCGAAGCGAATGGGAAGATGCGGGTTGTTGGCCGATCCAGGAGTCAGAAGACCTGACCGGGGAAGACCACTAATCTCCCGTGGGGTGGAGATCGGGGCGAGGATGAAGGAATCGAGTGCCATCCTCTGGGTCTTAGTGATGAGACCTCGAGGGGTTTTATTTGTCCCTCCTCCTTCTGACCGACGCACATAGTATCACCATCGTCGTTGCCATAATCCTCGTCAGCTGCGGCAACTTCTCCCTACCTTGACGCAGGGAGACCTGTCCGCGTCCAGTCTTCTGGCCAGTGGGTCTGATTCATACTGCCTTTCTTCAGCGTGGTGTTCATGGTCACTGCCTCCATCATAGAGTTATGAACGCTCCTCGTCTCATCGTCGCTGGTACAGGTAGTCATGTCGGCAAGACCACCGTGACGCTGGCCTTGCTCGCGGCGTTCACAGCTCGTGGACGGGTCGTCCAGCCATTCAAAGCCGGACCGGATTTCATCGATCCGGGACATCATGGAGCAGTGACGGGCCGCCCCTCTCGCAACTTGGATGGCTGGATGTTGGGAAGGGAAGTAAACCGGAGCATTTTCGCGCGGGCGGCCGCTGATGCGGACCTTTCCATCATCGAAGGCATGATGGGATTATTTGATGGAAGCTCACCGGTCAGCGACATGGGAAGTACCGCTGAGCTGGCAAAGCAACTGGATACCCCGGTGCTTCTCGTCATCGATGGAAGCGTCATGGCTCGGTCTGCAGCAGCCATCGTGAAGGGATTCGCCGATTTTGACCCGGGAGTGAGGGTGGCCGGCGTGCTCTTCAACCGAGTGAACAGTGAGGGCCATTATCGTCTGGTGAAGGCAGCTGTCGAACAACGGACGGATGTTGCCGTGACGGGCTACTTGCGATCGGACAAGGAGACGACCATTTCGGACCGCCATCTGGGACTCGTCACGGCGAGTGAACAGGGATCAGCCAGGCTCTATCGTCGACTCGGACAGGCTGCCACGGATACCATCGATCTGGACCAGATTGAAATGCTGGCTCAATCGGTCAACGCGCTGCCGGTTCCCGTCTCTGCATCGATAGCCGCGCCATATCAAGGCCGGTCAATCCGGATCGGCATCGCCCGCGATGCAGCATTCTGCTTTTACTATATCGATAACCTTGACCTGCTTGCGGCGCAGGGAGCAGAGATGGTGTCGTTTTCTCCCCTTAAAGACCAGGCATTGCCGGATGTGGACATGCTCTATCTCGGGGGAGGCTATCCCGAGCTTCATGCCGGCGCATTAGCCGCGAACATCCCCATGGCGACATGCCGTCCGGGCGTTTGCTGAAGGCGGAGGGACGGTGTTCGCTGAGTGCGGCGGCATGATGTATCTCGCGCAAGCCCTACGCGATTTCAACGGCTGCGCGCACGAGATGGTCGGATTGTTTCAGGCTGAAGCGGTCATGCAGAAGGCTCGGTTCACATTGGGATACCGAGCCGTGGAACTCTCCCGGTCGTGCATCCTGGGAGAGGCGGGGGTGACGGCGCGTGGACATGAGTTTCACTACTCTTCCCTCGTGCCGACGGGACGCCTCGACTATGCCTGTCGATTGAGTGGTGCGCGAGGGGAATTCAGAGGACACGACGGACTGGCCATGAACCACGTGGTCGCTCTGTATACGCATCTGCATTTTGCGAGCTGCCCGGACATCGCGCGGTCATTGGCCGAGTCCGCCTGTCGGTCGAACAAGAGTGCGAGCAGGACTTCATCCCTCTTGACCCTGCCAGCCTAACCCTGATAGCAAAGAGGACCTCCTTCATGAACAGTGTCGTCCACCATAATACGAGCGATAGTCCTATTCTGCCGAAGTCCTGGAAAAGTCTCTTTCAATACTGGGACGTCATTCCCTTCCTGGCAATCCATCTGATGTGCGTCTGGGCATTTCAGACCGGCATCCGGCTCGAATGGGTGATCCTGGGCATCGCCAGCTACTATGTGCGAATGTTCGCCGTCACGGCAGGATACCACCGGTATTTTTCACACCGATCCTACAAGACCAGCCGGGTGTTCCAGTTTCTCCTCGCCTTCCTTGCGATGACCTCCGCGCAGAAGGGAGTACTATGGTGGGCGGCCCATCACAGACATCACCATCGGTACTCGGATCAGGAACCCGATTTCCACTCACCGCTGCAGAGAGGGTTCTGGTTTGCTCATGTCGGGTGGATTCTGTCCAGCGAATCCATACGGACCGACTTCAAACTCGTGAAAGACTTCTCTGCCTATCCTGAAATCATGTTCATTAACCGATTCCATTACTTACCGCCCTTGCTTTACGCTCTGCTCATCTACAGCGTATGGGGATTCCCGGGCCTTGTCTGGGGATTTTTTGTTTCTACGACCGTACTCTATCATTGCACATTCTTCATCAATTCTCTTACCCACATGATTGGTCGAGTCAGGTACCAGTCGAACGACGGCAGTCGGAACAATTTCGTGCTTGCGCTGCTCTGCTGTGGAGAAGGCTGGCACAACAACCATCATCACTATCAGTCCGCCGTCAATCAAGGATGGTTCTGGTGGGAAGTGGATCTGTCCTATTACATTCTGTTGGTCTTGTCATGGTTCGGAATCGTGTGGGATCTTCGGACCCCTCCCGACCATATCAAAGCCAGAACCATCGCCGTCGAGAACGGTTATCAGATGCGAGCACAATCCATCAAGTCATAGTCCTGGAGAAGGTAGGTTTCCCCGCAGACCCATCCGGGTCCACAAGGACATGTCAACGATGAATCCTAAACAGGTTATACAACAGCTCCTCGATAGAGCGCAGGTGCATATCAACGGTAATGAACCCGGCGATATTTTGGTGCATAACGACGGGTTCTACAATCGTGTCCTCGCCCAGGGATCGCTTGGCCTTGGCGAGTCCTACATGGAAGGGTGGTGGGATGCCCTGCAACTGGATGAGTTTTTTTCAAAGGTCCACAAGGTCCAACTCGACCAAGCCGTCGTCGATAAGCGCCTGATCTTCAATGCGCTCAAGGCCCGCATTTTCAATATGCAGAATAAGCGTCTCTCCAAGAGAGTGGCGCACCAGCACTACGATTTGGACAACAACTTCTATGCGACCATGTTGGGCCCGCGCATGCAATACACCTGCGCCTATTGGAAGCAAGCGAAGGACCTTTCCGAGGCGCAGGAGCATAAGTTGGAATTGATCTGCCAAAAGCTCCAACTCCAGAAGGGCGACCGTGTGCTGGAACTCGGGTGCGGGTGGGGAGGCTTTGCTCAGTATGCGGCCACCAAACACGGCTGTTCCGTCGTCGCCTACAATATTTCCGAACAGCAAGTCGCCTATGCGCGGCAATGGTGCGCGGAGCTTCCCGTCGAGGTCATCCTCGGGGACTATCGTGACGCGACCGGCGAGTTCGATAAGGTGGCCGCCATCGGCTTGTGCGAGCATGTGGGATTCAAGAATTACCGGACGTTGATGGAGGTGGCCAACCGGACGTTAAAGCGGCGAGGCCTGTTCCTCCTCCACACCATCGGTAACAATGCATCAGTTTCCACTGCCGACCCGTGGTTTGATAAGTATATTTTTCCAGGCGGCATGTTGCCGTCGGTGGCGCAGCTCAGCGCCGCGATGGATGGTCTCTGGGTGATGGAGGATTGGCATAATTTTGGGCCCGACTATGACAGG
>JBEVJJ010000039.1:0-32523 GCA_040510255.1 Nitrospiraceae bacterium
TTGCTACAGCAGCTTGACGAGCCCGCGCAGAAGCCATATCGCCCACCTCGATGCATGCATCGAATATGGCGTTGGAGTCTTATCCACTATCGCCGTATGTGGGGGACCCAATTGCCGAAACTCCGCCCGTTGACCGAGATTGCAGCTTTGAACCAGCGAAACCAAGAGGGGGATGGAGATAATCTTACAGCAGTGAATGCTTTGACCAAGTGCTAACGCTCCTTGAGAGGCTAACGTAAAGCCGTAGCGGGCTGCCCTATCCTGTTTTGTCTTCTTTATCAGCCGCCTTTTTCCCGCCGACGAGCATCAAACAGCCCAGGCCCAGGGCGATCCACACCAACTCCCGGAACCTCCGCAGTAGAGCGAACGTGATGCCGGTGACTTCACTGTATCCGAATGCAGTAACCAACAGAAGATTGCCGGCGTCCTGAGCGCCGAGACTGCCCGGGATAAAGAATGTGCCGCCCTTGATGAAGACGGAAAGACCGCCGATCGAAAGCGATGTGAGGACCGTCGCAGGCGCGCCCAAGCAGTACAGAATAACGAATACTTCCAGGGCCTCCGCCAACCAACCGAGAAAGAATAGCCCCGTCGACAACATAAATCCGGCACGGTTCTGCACATAAAATCCGGCGATCGTCCGATCCAGTTCGAGAAGTTTCTCCCGGCGTGACTCGAGAAAACGAATTCTGATGCCGATCGTGTTGAGCATCTCCAGAAGCCAGGTGAATATCCCCCGACGCTGCACCAGCACAAAGCCGCCGACACCGAATGCGAGCAGTCCGACGCTCAACAGAGCCGTCACGATCGTTTGGCCGGGAGATCCCCCTGCGCCAAGCAGCCAGAATCCAGCAGCCAGGCCGATCAAAATGAACACGATCTGAGCGATCGTCATCGTGGTTTTCGCAATGACAACCGAGGCCAGCCCGTCCACCATCGGCACGCCATATCGTTTGAGGAGATAGGCCTTGAGTGGTTCTCCTCCGACGTAGGCGATCGGAGTCGTCATGTTGACCACCTCTCCGGCCGTGCGAATGGCAAGCAGGCGCAAAAACGGAATCACCCGGTACCATGTTCCCAGAGTCACACGCCACCCATAGGCCTCCAGCACATACATGAGTACGGACGGACATATAATCAGGAGCAGGGCCCCGGGGCCAAGACTAGAAACCGCTTCATAGATTCGGGTCGGTCCGACGTGCCAGACGATCAGAACGACTGTGAGGAAACCGAGGGTAAGGAGGATTAGTTTGACCACGTGGGGCTAGTAGTCGGATTCGTCAAGCGGGCGGTTTCCAGCATCCCGCTATGCACGGGCGATGGCGGAGGGTCGGATCACCAAGAGCATCAGGACCGCGAACAGGGTGGAACCAATCGCTGCGATCCAGAGGAACCAGTCCAGCTTATCAAGGATTGCAAACAACAGAAGAATGATGGAGAAATCTCGACTCGCGACATTGTTGAGGATAAATCCCGTCCAAGCCGCCTGACGAGAGGTCCTCCACCCTCGGGTTGCGCCGATCTTCTGAGCCTTTGTCACAAGCCAGAAGGAAAGGGCATTGCCCGTGACCGAGGCCGCACCAAGAATCGGCGGGATCCATTCGCTGCCCGTCCCCTTGTAGCGAGCGTAGGCGCCCCAGGCGATCCCCGCAAATACGGTCATGTGAACGATGTTGTCCATCGTGATATCTAACCAGGCGCCGAACGGAGATTCGCTGAACGTGAGTCGAGCAACCTCCCCGTCGCAGCAGTCGATGACTGCCGACAACTGAAAGAGTAACGCCGCAACTATTCCTGCCTGGTAGGTGCCGAACGCAAAACCGGCTGCCGCCAAAAGCCCCACGAACGTGGCAACCATCGTGATCACATTCGGGGAACAACCGAGGAAGAGGAACAGGTTCGTAAAGAGACGCGACACCTTACGATTGAAGTACCGATCAACGAATCCTTCGTACTCTCCCTTGAGCGATCGGAACAGCGTGCGTTCGGCCGCCTTCGCGCTGGAATGATCCCACACATCGCGATACCAGAGAGCGCTCTGGTCATCCGTGGCAACGACACTGACCCGTCCATCCGCCGCTGCCCGGTCCAGCCATCGGCGGATCGGCATCGCACCACCTTCCAAAGAACCTCCACCCTCTTCGAACGGGACCCCCCTGTTGCCCATCGTCGCTGCGGGGAGCACCACGAGATCGGCCGCAATCTGATCGGCCTCGCCGCTCGGCTGATCGTGAAACGCAATTACACGGTGGTCGCGACACTCGAGGCTCGGGTTGCGAGGTCCGGCAGGCCGCTCACCCCCTGCCGTTTTCCTTGCAACGACAAGCGCCTGACCGTCCTGAACGGCGCTCCGCAGACGTTCGATCACGTGCTTGGAGAACACTGCCTGTGCGCCCGCGATGAGACAACAGCCTTGGACCTCAGCCGCCAGTACTTCCCACGTTCGCGGATCATCCAACGGAAACTCCCGGATGGGCATCCATCGGACTGGAATATTCACGCGTGAACCACGGAGCAGAGTCTGCTTCAATACCTCTTCTTCTGCTCCAGCCAGGACGATCAACTGACGAATCCCTGCACGCTGCAAGGTAAGGACGGTACGCTGAAAAAGAGAAACACCTCCGATTTTCGTCAAAGGCCCTACCTCGCGCAGTCCCCGTCCTCCGCGGTCCGCAAATAGTCCTGTGCCGGGCAGCACGATTGCGGTGGTGAGTCCCTGAACATCCACGCCTTTTTGCAGAATGCTTTCATTCATTTCACAACCCGTCGCTCGTATTTCGTATCTTAAGACACTGGGCGCTCACAAGGCACTGCCGGCTCAGGGACACTGGGTGCTCACGGGACACTGGATACTCAAGACGCTGCCGCCTCACTTTCTCGGCGGCGTTCACAAACTTGACGTGCCTTATTCGGCACGTCGTGAACCTCATTATTCTTCGCGTCGCGGACCTCGTCGTTCGCATCTCGTATCTCGTTAGCGATGAGGGGTTCTTTCTTCACGCTTCACCCATCCTCGGCAGAATGTCACGCTCCGCGCGCGTGATGTCATCGGGAAAATCGATTTCGGTCCATGGCAAGCCGCCGATTTTCTCGTGGCCGACTCTGACCCGTCGAAAAAATTCAAGAAGGCCATCCTCATATTCCATATTCCATTCGTCTCGATCAATATGTTCCTTGAGTGACGCGACGATATGGGCGACGTCGGCATGATGGACACGCAAGAACCCTACCCCTTCTCCCGCATAATCATAGCGCAGGGGAACCTTCTTGGTCAGTGCAATGACGCGCCCCCCTTCCACCACCACCATACATTCCTCGCCTTGTTGTTTGACGGTCTCATCCATCAAAAGACAGTTCGCCGAGGCAGACTCAACAAGGCGTCGAAGAATTTCATGATGAAACAACACATCGGCATCCATGACGATGAGATCGTCGTCGAATGAAGCCCTGGCCATCCACAGCGACGAGATACTTCCCCGATGGAACTGCTCATTGACGAGATAGGAGATAGCGACGCCGGCGTACTCGGAGCCGATGGCCGCCCGAATCATCTCCTGCTTGTAGCCGACCACGAGAGTAGCCCTCCGAACACCGACACGACCCAAGGCCTCCAGATATCGATGCATCAGTGTACGACCGCCCAGTTCAATGAGACACTTCGGTCGATGTTGGGTTACGGGCCACAGGCGTTTACCCACACCGGCGGCAAGGATCACTGCTTTCATATCCTGATACTGGCGTCCTCGAGTATCTGTTCGAACGCATGCAGAAAGGTATGGAGTTGCTCTTCACTGAGCGCACCCATGTTGGCGATGCGAAAAATCTTCCCTTCCAGCTGGCCTTGCCCCGCATAGATGATGTAGCCCTGCTGTTTGAGCCTGTCGTGCAGAGTCTGATAGCTCATCCCGGCCGGCAAATGAAAGGAGGTGATGGTATTGGAATGGACCTCGGGAGGCAGCACCGTTTTGAGCCCCAGTTGCTGCAGTCGAGTCCTGATCAGGGTCGCCGCTCGCTTGTATCGGCGGATACGGTTGACCACGCCTTCTTCCAGCAACTCGTCCAAAGCCTCTTCAAACGCATAGTACACCTGGACGGCCGGGGTAAAGGGAATGGTGGCGTTTCCCTGATCATCCACATAATGAGTCAAATGGAGATACCAAGACCGCTTGGGGTACACTCGCATCCGTTCTAAAAACCCCTTGCGTACCAAAACAAACGCGACGCCGGGGAATCCCTGAATACATTTGCCCGCCGTCCCCGCGACCATGTAGATATGCGAACCCGGGATATCGAGCGGCTCGCCTCCCAGCCCGCTGACCGAATCCAACACGAACACCCGATTCTGGCTATCCACGACCTCCGCGAGATCCTTCACATTATTGATGAGTCCCGTAGTGGTTTCATGATGGACCATCGCGACGGCATGGACCTCGGGATGTTGTCGAAGGGCCAGACGCAACCGCTCAGGATCGAGCCTGGTCGACCAATCGAGCTTTAATTCGGATATCCCCAATCGATGGAGACCGATCATATTGGAGATTCGCTCGCCATAGATCCCGTTGTTGATGACCAACATGCGCTTGCCGTGCGGCAGGCACGACATGATCGCGGCTTCAACTGCCGCTGTACCTGATCCCGTGAGGACGACAGCCACGTACTCGGATTCGGCGGCGGGCACAAACGCCTGCAACAGTTTCTTCTGAATCCGCATGAGCAGATCGGCGAACTCCGATTCGCGGTGGCAAATATCGGGACGCTGCAGGGCTTTTCGCACACGTTCGCTGACATTGACCGGACCGGGATTCAACAGAATCATGGATCTACCTCGTCGTCCGTGGACCGAATAAGACCCTATAGCTGATGGCTTATAGCCGATAGCACAAACAAAGAGACTTTCATGCTTGTGCCATACGCCATACGCTATGAGCCATATCCTCTGAGGACCAACTGCTTCACTCAATGGCCTTCATGAATCGCCGGGTAATGTCCGGCGGTTCATGCAACACCCGTCCTACATCTTCAGCCAGTTCGTTGACCTTGATCAACAACATGCTGGGTCCGTCCTTTTTCAGCAGGTCCTTGAACTCGTAAACGATGTCCTCGCGCTCCCGGACCCGTTCGACGTGGACATACCCAGCCGCCTTGGCCACCTGTTCCAACCGCACGACATTGGAAATGGTCGGTTGGTTGCCGGTGCTGCCATAGACTTCGTTGTCGAATACGACGTGCACGAAATTTCTTGGTTTGAGAGAGCCGATGGTGGCCAACGTGCCCATTCCCATCAAAACATTGCCGTCTCCATCGAACACGACGACCTGTTTCTGCGGCTTGCACAAGGCAACACCCAATCCGATTGCCGCGGCGACACCCATGGATCCGATCATATAGAAGTGCGTGGGGCGATCCGCGATTTTGTGCGCTTCACGTGAAGGAAACCCATTGCAGATGATGACGGGCTGATCGGTCAGGAGCTCGAGAAGGGCAGCCATCGCCTGCGCGCGGCTTTGCATTGCTCCCTCTTCCGGCCTCATGGGTGCAGCCCCTTGACGACGCCCTTTTGAATAACGAGGCCGACGGGAATCCGCTGCTTCATGAAGGTCTCCCCTACCCACTTCAGATCGTTGCCCATGGTCTCTTCGGACAACGTGCGATGCGGGATCTTCATCGTATCGAGTAATTGCGGCATGGTCTGCCCCATCACCAAGTGTTCCGGAGCATCCTTCCCCTGAAACCCGCGCCAGGAAATGATCAGAATGCACGGTTGCTGGTAAATCAGGTTCAATGAGATCAACGCATTCAACGACGTGCCCAGCCCGGAGTTCTGCATCAGCACGGCCGGTATTTTCCCGGCCATGTAGGCGCCGGCTGCCATCGCCACTGCTTCATCTTCGCGCACTGCCGGTGTATACACGTGGCGCACCATCAATTCGGCGATGATCCCACCGAGAATCGAGTCCGGCACTCCCGTGAAGAAATTTACCCCCATGTCCTGCAGGGACTGAACAAGCACGTCGCTTTCAAGCACGGAGTCACTCCCTCTGAGATACAATGCGGAAGCAAAAGAGGGCGCATTATAGCCAACGCTTTAGGACATTCTCAAGGATTGTTGATCCGGATTGATCACGAACAAAGCGGGTGGGCAGTTGCCGTCCTCAATCCGCACATGCTAGCGTGATTTCGATGAAAGCTCGGGCCAGCGCAATCAGATGTGTCCACATCAGGATGAATTGTAGTTTCATGCTGATCTGGGCATTCATTCTTGGTATTGCGAGCCTTGACGCCACGCCGTCGTTCGCCGTGCCGATGACCAACGACCCGCGCGGGTTTCGCGAACTGACATGGGGCATATCACTGGCGGATCATGCGGAACTCACGGTGGCGCGAGCGGATGACCGGATCATCGACTATCGCCTGAAGGAGTCGCCACCACGATTTGCCGAGATCGAGGTGGAAAGCATCGTCTTCTCGACCATCTATAACGAATTCGCCCGCGTTACGATTCGTTATCGCGGAGAGGAGACGCACAAGAAACTCCTGACCTATCTGCAACAGACCTATGGACCCATCGAGAGACTTCCCGGACAGATGACTCGCGGGCTCAATCAGCAATATAACTGGCGCGGGCCTGAAACCGAGATCAATCTGACCTATGAAAGCAATCGGGACCGCGGCTATCTCTTTATCGAGAGTCGCACGCTTTCCCCCCGGTTCAATGACCAGATCACGGATACGGGTGAATGACGTGTCGAGTAGCGGCCTACGCCGTCCGGCTCTTCCGGCGCCCTCATACCGGTACTGACGGTCGTCACGACATCCTCCGCTCGCGCCAAAACTTTTCGTTGACAACCGCCACACATCTTTCGCATCATGCCGACCCATGCATAACGCCACGAAATTGCGTCAATTATTGCGACGTCCCGGAATCATCACGGCCGTCGGCGCCCATGATGCGCTCAGCGCCAAATTGATCGAACGGGGCGGGTTCGACGCCATTTGGGCCAGCGGGTTTGCGATATCCGCGTCGCTGAAATGTATTCCCGACGCGAGCTTTATCACCTCCAGCGAGCAACTCGAAGTCGAGCGGAATATGGCCGAAGCGGTCGGCATCCCGATTATTGCGGATTGCGACACGGGATACGGCAACGCCCTGAACGTGATGCGCACAGTCATCGACCAGGAACGCGCCGGAGTCGCCGCGATCTGTATCGAGGACAACGTCTATCCCAAACGCTGTAGTTTCTATGCCGGCGTCAGACGTGAATTGATCCCGCTGGAGGAACATTGCGGGAAAATCAAGGCCGCCAAGGCCGCTCAACTCATCCCGGATTTTCTCGTCATTGCCAGGACTGAAGCGCTCATCGCTGGGTGGGGACAGGAAGAAGCCCTGCGCCGGGCCGAAGCTTACGCGGAGGCGGGAGCAGACGCGATCCTCATTCACTCCAAGTCGCCGACGTTCGACGAGCTCAAGACAGTGGCCAAGGCCTGGTCAGGACCTGTGCCGCTGGTCGTCGTGCCGACTATTTTTGACCAGGTCACGACGGCCGAACTCGAGGATGCCGGTTTCAAAATCGTCATTTATGCCAATCAGATGGTCCGCGCCAGCATCCGGGCCATGCGCGATGCTCTTGCCGTTATGAAGAAGGATACCCGTCCCGGATCCGTGAACGATCAAATCGTCAAGCTCAAGGAAGTCTACGACATCGTCGGTGTTCCCCAGATGGAGCAGGATGAGCGCAAGTTTCTGCCCGTCGGAGGAGAGAAGATCACCGCCATCATCGCGGCGGCCGGCTTTGAGAAACAACTGCTCCCGTTGATCGAAGACAAGCCGAAGTGCCTGCTCGACATCAAAGGAAAGACGATTCTGGAACGCCAGATTTCCGCACTGAACGAATGTAACATCAAAGAGATCGCCCTCATCCGCGGGTACAAGAAAGACGCCATTACGCTCCCGAACATCCGGTACTACGACAACGACCGGTATGAAGACACGGGCGAACTCTATTCGTTGTTCTGCGCCGAGAATGAGATGAAGAGCCGCACGATCGTGCTCTATGGCGACATCATTTTTGAGACCGCGGTGTTGGAGAAGTTGCTGAAGAGCCCGGCGGATATCACCCTGGTCGTCGATCTCGCCTGGTCCGATCATCCCCAACAGGGGCAGGACTTCCAATTGAAACCCGATCTCGTGACCTTGGACCCTCCCCCGGGCAAGAATTACCTGGCCCGATTCATCATGCCGGAAGGGGACACCACCGTGACGAAAATCGGGCAGCATCTCCCACCCGAGCAGGCGCACGGCGAATTCGTCGGCATGGCCATGTTCTCAGACAAGGGGATTGCGGCCTTCACCAAGTGCTATCACGCCTCATTGGACAAGTATAAGACCAAAGGTTTTCATGAAGCCGGCGCATTGACCCAGGCGTCGCTGACCGATCTGATTCAGGAATTGATCGATACCGGGGTCACCGTGCAAGCGGTTCCCATCTATAAGGGATGGATGGAAGTCGACTCCTTCGAAGAGTATCAAAAGGCCTGGGCTCGTCTCCGCCAGTAAGTTCTTACCTCCATTCAACCATCTGAGCCTCTCCCCAGATTCTCTCGTCGGTTTCTCGGTTTCAATGCCGACGCTTGTTCCCTGCGGTCATCGCATGGTACCCTCTGGTGAGTGATTACTTACTCACGGCGACCGGCATGAAAGGCAAGACCCGGCTCATACGCGCATCCAGCAGGGACAGGCAGGCCAGTTTGATCGCCACCGCCACGTCGCTCTTCGCCGCGCGCGGATTTCGCGGGACGACGACCAAGGAAATCGCCACAGCCGCCGGCGTGAGTGAAGCACTCCTCTTCAAATACTTCCCGACCAAACGCGCGCTCTATGCCGCTATTCTCGCCGAGAAGGCGAACCTCAGTGCCCTAGTGGAGGCCATCGACGACGTCGCCCGCAAACGGGATGACGAACGGCTGTTTTCGCTGATCGCCAGCTACCGCATCCGCCCCGGCGCCGACCCCACCATGCTGCGACTTCTCTTGTTCAGCGGCTTGGAAGGCCACGAGTTGGCCGATATATTCTTCAGCAAGCAGCATCGAGTCATCAATGATTATTTGGCCGGCTACATCAAAACTAGGATTCAGGAAGGGGCCTTTCGTCAGGTCGATCCCCTGCTGGCCGCGCGAGCCTTCATCGGGATGGTCGTCCACCATCGACTCTTGCACGAAATCTACCGCCAGCCGATGCACCGGTCGCATGAGGAGACAGTGGCCACGTACGTGGAATTGTTCCTCACTGGGTTGGTGAAGGGGAAGGGTCGAAGCCGGAAGGAGAATGCCCGTTGTCGCTGAATCCGGTGAAACAGCACCCGCTCGTCACCTTAGGCGTCATCATCTTCTTCGCCGTGACCGCATTGATCGTCTTCCGCCTCAGCAGCGGCGCGAAGACCGATGCCCGCAAAAGCCGGGTCATTACGGTCGGGACCGCTATGCCGATTAAACAGGATTTGGATGTCCGCCTCTCGTACACCGCCGACTTGATTCCGAATCAGCTCGTCAACATTTTCTCCCGCGTCGACGGCTACATCGCCAGGATGTACGTGGACAAGGGCGATCTCGTGAAAGCGAACCAACTCTTGATTGAAATCGATCATACCGACTATGTGCATGCCGTCAATCAAGCCAAGGCCAACCTCGTATCCGCCCAGGCAAAGGTCGTCCAACAGGACGCGGCGGTGCGTAACGCGAAACTCACGCTCGATCGGATGCGCGCGCTCATCAAGGACCAGTTCGTATCGCAGCAAGATCTGGATACCGCTCAGGTCAATTACGACGGAGCGCTGGCGCTGCAAGACTCGCTGCGCGCGCAGGTCAAACAGATGGAGGTGGCGCAGGCTCAATCCGAAACCAATCTGGCCTATTCGTATATTCGCGCTCCCTTTGCCGGTTATGTGGCCGAACGGAATCTCGACCCCGGTTCCTATGTCAGCGGTGCCACCGCCAGCACTTCTACGATGTCGCGGGGCATTCTAAGCCTGCATGATGTCGACACGGTACGGACGCTGATCGAGGTCGTCGAAAAGGACGTGCCGCTCGTCCGGATGGGACAACGCGCGGAGATCCGGGCCGAGGCCTACCCGCTCCACGTGTTCGAAGGGACCGTGACGCGCATCGTGCAGGCGTTGAATCGCGCCACGAGAACCATGACCGTCGAAGTCGATCTCCCCAATAAAGACCATGTCCTCAAGGGAGGCATGTTTGCGCGCGTGGAAGTGCTGGTGGATCGACATCTCAACGCGATCCAAGTTCCGCTTGATGCCGTCAGCCGCCTGGAAGAATTCCAGTACGTGTATGTCGTGCAGGATGGAAAGGCGCATCAGGTCCCCGTGACACTCGGAAGCCGGGTCGAAAATCGGGTAGAGGTCCTGAAAGGCCTGGCCGGCGACGAGCAACTGATTGTGTCGGGGAAAGATCTCGTCAGTGAAGGGATGGCGGTACAGGTTCAAGCGCTCGATGCCGTCAGGCGCGAGGGGTAACGGGTGACCGGCATGTCTTCAGAAGGACCACCTGTTCAGATGAATGGAACCACTCCACCTCTGACGGCTGAACTTATTTGCCGCCTTCATCTCGCGTTTCACGCTGGCCATCTCACCCGCCCACCCCGCGCACCTTCTCACCCCCCGCATCCCCCGGCTGCTTCGCAGCCGTTTGCCCGGGACGTGCGCTATTCCCAAGTCACGCTTCACGTCTGACTATGTGGCTCACGTTACTCGCCCTCCGCAACCGTATCGGCATCCTGATGCTGTCCCTGGCCATGGTCGTGCTGGGGATGACGTCACTCCAGCGGCTGCCGGTCGATTTGTTCCCCAACATCCAGGTGCCGGTCGCGTTCGTCGGAGTCATCTACAAAGGCGCGCCTCCACTCGACATTGAACAAAGCGTGGTGTACCCCATCGAGAAGGCAGTGAGTTCCGCCTCCAACGTGGAGCATGTGGAGTCGTTTGCCAAGCAGGGCATCGGAGCGGTGCTGTTCTGGTTCAACTGGGGTGCGGACATCAACGTCGGTCAGATGGAGGTGATGCAACGCATCACCCAGATTCTCAACAGCCTCCCGCCGGGCATCTTGCAGCCGTTCATCGTCAAATTCGATGTGTCGAATATTCCCGTCGCGATGGTGACCGTCGCGGGAAGCAACCTCGACGAACGGGCCCTGTATGATCTGGCCTACAACACCATCGCGCCCCAGATCGAGCAGATTGCCAACGTCGCGGCCGCGACAGTAGAAGGGGGGAAAGTCCGCCAGATCAATATCAATCTCGACCCGGCGCTGTTGCAAGCCCGAGGACTCTCGATTCTGGACGTCGTCAAGTCCGTCAAAGCAGCCAACCTGATTCTCCCGTCTGGTGATCTTAAAGCCGGCAACCTCGACTACAACGTCTTCACCAACAACCAGTTCAAGACCGTGGAACCGATTGCCGATGTCATCGTCAAGATCGATCCGCGCGGGAATCCCGTCCGGGTGCGCGACCTGGCGACCGTCACGGATTCCTCCGACATTCAAACCAATATCGTGCGAACCGACGGTAACCGTTCGGTGTACCTCCGGGTTAACAAGCAGCCCATTGCGAATACCGTTGAGGTCGTTGACGCGCTACGGAAAGCGATCCCCCAGATGATCGGGATTCCTCCCGGTGTACAGGTGGGCATTTCGTTCGACCAATCCCTGTACATCAGGCAATCGATTCAAAACCTGCTTGAGCAGGCCCTCCACGGATCGTTGCTGGCCGCAGCCGTGATTCTCATCTTTCTGCGAAACATCACCAGCACGCTGATCATTTCAGTGGCGATCCCGCTCT
This sequence comes from Nitrospiraceae bacterium, assembly GCA_040510255.1. Taxonomy (GTDB): domain Bacteria; phylum Nitrospirota; class Nitrospiria; order Nitrospirales; family Nitrospiraceae; genus DASSBQ01. Next base: position 11,844 of record JBEVJJ010000039.1, read on the forward strand.
CGATCCTGGTCACGTTCATCGTGCTCTACTTCACCGGCCAAACACTGAACGTCTTCACGCTCGGAGGATTGGCGCTCGGCATCGGCCGGCTCGTCGATGATTCGATTGTCGAACTGGAAAATATTCAACGCCATCTCAACCAGGAGCGGAACCGCTGGGAGGCCATCGTCAATGCCGCCCGCGAAGTCGCCATGCCGATCTTCGCCTCCACCGTGACGACCGTTGTGGTCTTTCTGCCCATGTTCTTCGTAGTCGGCATCGCGCGGCTACTCCTCATCCCGCTGACGGTCACCATTGCCATTGCGCTCTTCACGTCGTTTTTCGTTTCCAGAACCGTCACCCCCGCGCTCTGTTACAGATTTCTCAAGGCCGAACAGGACGCCCATCGATCCATGCCTGCGTGGTTCGTCAGGCTCATGGACTGGAGCCGTCAACAATACGACGCCCTGGATCGCCGCTATGAAACCAGTCTTGCATGGGTACTCCAGCACCGCCGCGTGCTGATCGCCGGCGTGGTGCTGGTCTTTGCGGGATCCCTTGCTCTGGTGCCACTGCTCGGCAGCGAGTTCCTCCCCGTTTCCGACGAGAGCCAGTTCAGGATTGTCTTGCGCGCCCCAGTGGGACAACGGGTCGAGAAGACCGAACAACAGGTGGCCGAGGTGGAGCGCGTGCTCCGCGACCAGATTCCTGTCCACGAACTGGACACGATCGTGTCGAGTACGGGTGTACTCGCCCAGGGACGGTCCTCGCTCTTCAACCCCAATACCGGTCCTCACACGTCAGTGATCTCCGTATACCTGACCCCGCCGGAGAAGCGCACTCGCACGCAAGTGGACGTCATGAACGAGGTCCGTCCGAAGGTCCTGAGACTGTTCCCCGGCGTCGCAATGTTCTTCGATCCGGGCGGGCTCGTCAAGCGGGTCACCAGCTTCGGATCGCAGAAGTCCGTGGACGTGGAGATCTATGGCTATGATTTCGAAAAGGCCCGCTCGCTGATCCAGCAGGTGCAGGAGATCATGCATAAGACGGACGGATTGGCCGATATCGAAGTCAGCCGGGAAGAAAACTATCCCGAAGTCAACGTGGTGGTGGATCGCGAAAAAGCCGCGCTCCTCGGGATCAGCGAAACCGATGTCGCGAATGCCGTACTCTATTCACTGAACGGGAACGGCCAGACCGACCCCATTATTTACACCGATCCACAGAATGGGAACGAGTATTACATCAGCGCCTGGCTCGCCGAGGAACATCGCAAGGATCTGTCCGACCTGGAAAACATTCTCCTCACGACGAAGAATGGGGAACCGGTGCTCCTCAGGAACCTAGCGTCGCTGAAATTGAATGCCGGTCCGGTGAAGATCGAACGAAAATACTTTCAACGTGTCGTCCACATCACCGCCAATCCGGTGAATCGGGATCTGGGGTCCATCGCCAAGGATCTGGAACGTTCGTTCGCCGGTCTGCAACTTCCGCCCGGGTTCAGCATCAGACTGGCGGGGCAAATTCAGCAACAGCGGGAGACCTTTTCCGGACTCATGTTCGCCAGCATGCTCGCTCTGGTCCTGGTCTATATGGTGATGGCCGCCCAGTTCAAATCGTTGATCGACCCATTTATCATCATGTTTTCAGTCCCCATGGGCATTCCCGGCGTCATCCTGATGCTGTTTCTGACAAACACGACGTTGTCCACCACCTCGATGATGGGCGTGATCATGATGCTCGGTATCGTCGTGTCCAACGGAGTCCTGCTCGTCGACTATACGAATGTGCTGCGGAAGAGAGGTCTGGCATTGCGCGATGCCGTTGTGACAGGCGCCAGGACAAGGCTGCGTCCCATCTTGATGACCTCATTGGCCACGGTCGTGGGACTTTTCCCGATGGCGATCGGGTGGGGAACCGGAGGAGAAACCAATGCGCCACTCGCCCGTGCCGTGGTCGGAGGCCTGACGGTATCGACTCTCCTGACGCTCTTCCTCGTACCGACTGTGTATATGATTCTGGAGGAACGATTCCCGCGAAGGGCAGAGGTACTCAGCGGACAAGAGGCGGAATCACTCGAACCACAACAAGCGTGACCGATAAAACAGAGCTCACGGCTTATGGCTTATAGCAGGAGGTTCGGACCTGATGGAATGTTCATCCGTCGAGCCCTCGGCCATACATATGCTATCGACCATTGGCTCTTCGCTTCCTTGCTCGCGCTATAAGCTATGAACCGTCAGCTATACGCCCCTACTGGCGCAGCCCCGGAAACAATGACCCGAGCTGTAACGCCAATCCCATATCGCCGCTGATGCGCAACCGGCCGGACATCGCAACCGCCGTCCCATTCAGTTGTCCATTGAGCACACGGACACAGTCCTCCGCTGAAAGCGACAGCGTGACATGCGGATCAACGTGCGACCCTCGTGTCACCCGGCAGGACCCCTCACGGATCAGCATGTAGTATTGTCCTCCCTGGTTGCCGCTCAAATCGAACTGATACACCGCATCGAGTCCTTCGGCGGCATCGGGATCCAGCTTCTCAGGGAGACCCTGGAAGAATTCCTCGACCGTTTTCGGTCTCTGCTCGTTCATCGAGTTTGCGGGGAGACGTTCAGCGCTCCGTGGGCTCGAACACCATCTAGTACCGCAGCAACGCAGTGTGCGTCGAACGGCGCGCGCCGAAGAAATCTTTGGAGAACTCTTCAACCACGGCAGAATCATACCCCTTGCAGCTGAAAATATCGAGATAGGCGCTGTTCGTATCGTTTGCAAAGTGCCCGCTGATCAGCGACGTTTCAATCAGCTGCACCATGCTGTATCCAGCCACCCGGCCTTCACCAAAATGGACTATCTGGCAGGCGCCGTATCGCTTCATGCCGATCAACTCGCAGAGCTGCACGACATACGCTTCGATCTGTCTTGCGTCACGGATCCGGTTGGAATCACAGTCCTGAAGATCGACGGAAGTGAGGATACCCCAGGCTTTCCCCGATCCCACCGATTCCATGTGGTTCGTGGGGTGGGCCAGCCTGGCTGAAGATGATGCGATGTCATCGGAGGAGGAGGCGCTTTCTGCATTGTGCATGGGTAACGTGATCCTTTCTATGAGAGTGGTAGTCGGATGCGCATGTGCCTTTTGCAATATACTGAAGGCCTCATCCACTGTCCACTTTTTCGACGATACGATCATTGACAAACTCGCGAGCCGTTAGCGAGAATGCCGCCGATGTCAGAACACACTCGACAAGTGCAGGACTCGTTGGCGGCTCAGGCCGACATTCCGGATCGGCTGTGCACCTGGTGCAAGGTGCCGATGAGGAAACGTCTTGTGGGCGGCGAGAAGTTCATCCATTACACCTGTCCCAAATGCGTCTTTCAGCACACCACACGCTGGGAATCGAAGTCTCCTGCGACATAGCTCGTCAACCTTCATTCGTCATGCGTCATTCGTCCGAAGGCAACGCATTCCGTCGTGAGCTTCTTCTATCAGGTTCAGGAACGGGCCGCGACAAATGCGTGGCCTCGTTACAGAGGGAGGATGCCCGATTCTTTGTCGAATGACCATGCGCAGCAGCCTCCTACCCCTCATAATACTGTTCGCGGTAGATCGGGCAGAGGCCCTTTGCGCGGATAGTCGTCGTCACGTCCTTGATCATCCCACCGTTTCCGCACAGGTACACCGACACATTCTTGACCTCATCAACATGGGTTTCGAGATACGTGGTGACTCGCCCCGTCACTCCCGTCCAACCGGGATCGGGACGCGAGAGAGCCGTCACGAAGGTAAATCGGGGATGCGTCCGACTGAGATCGGCAAATTCTTCCTGATAATACAGGTCGCGCTGAGAACGCAGGCCCCAGACAAGCTTCACTTGCCGGGATATGGGCTTCTCCAATTCCGAGAGCACCATCGAACGAAACGGCGCGATGCCCGTTCCCGTGGCGACCAATAAGAGGTCGCGATGGTCGTCGCGAACATAAAACGATCCCGCCGGCCCTTTGAACTGAGTGACGTCTCGTTCGCGAAGATTGAATAGATAGGTCGAGCCGGAACCACCGACCACCAGATTGAGGACGAGCAGGATGTGATCGGACAAGCTCGGCGGTGAGGCAATGGAATAGGGCCTCGTCGTCACCAAGGGGAAGCCGGGCTTTGCCATTTCAAAGGAAATGAACTGTCCCGCCTTGAACTGGATCGTCGTCTGTGGCTTCATCAGCCGGAGTTCGATCTCCCGCACATCGTGAGTCAGGTCTCTGGTTCGAATGACCTCTGCTTGAAGAATATCCATCCGATGACTGTGTGGACCTCCCTTGCTACACCATACCATGACGCGGATAACGAGAGCAGATGGCTGATAGTCGATGGCACAGGCCAAAGAGCATAGGGCTGATGGCGGATAGCGCGAGCAGGACAGCGAAGAGCTTATGGCCGATAGCAGACAGCGTAGCCATACGCTATAGGCCATCAGTTCTTTATGCGAACGGGCAGGTCAATAGACGATGGTGGTGAGCGACTGCTCTGGAAGGTCCGCCTCGACCGTGAACCGCACTTGACCGAGCACGCGGCCGTCCTCGGTCTCCACATCCACGCGCCAATCTCCGGCCGTTAGTCCCTGCTTGAACGTATAGGCACGATATCCTCCTTCCCGACCGCCGGAGATTTTGATGGGAATGCGATCAGCATGCGCAAACGGCCTGGTACGTTGCGGTCGATGATACCAGTGATGATGAATCGTTGTCTCGAGTCTGACGGGAGCGAAGACCGCCGTAAAACAGTACACTGGTTCGTCGGCTGGAAAGGGGTCGTCGGATTGCTTCCAGACCTCAAACCACCGCTTGTGGAAGGACAGTTCAAACACCTCTCCCGCCCGGCGGACCTCATGAAACATACCGCCGAATTTCATCGACAAGGGTACCGGTGGAATCCAATTCAAGAAGTAAAAGACAATGAGCATGCTGATGACGGCAATGGCAGGAGCTCCGGCCAGGACCGCCTCGCGCCTCGAGCGCCTGGGCTGTCCCGCATACACCAGTCGGACCACCCGCCACGTCACCAGACTGCTCAGCGCTGTCCCGGTGAGAAACGCGGCCGTATTCATCCACCCCGTCATGACCGGCAGGAAAAAGGTAAAGAATGCAGAGGCCACCAACGCGTAGAGAGCGATCAAAATCTGCAAGTTGGACAGACGGTCACGAAACAGTTCGTTCGCCACCAGGAGTGCTGCCAGGAGGCAAAAGAAAATCGCCGTGCCGGTAAAGGTGGCGCTCTTCCAATAAAAAATCGTATAGGCGCTGAACAACCCGCCCAGCAGAAACTGAATGGCCATGGGCGCATAGGGTCTGGCCTGCAGGAGGAGGCGGGGAAACCACGATTGCATCCCAACGTGATCTGCCGGAACCGGTCGGCTCGTTCCCAACCGGCCCGTCAGGACGATGAGGAAACCCAGCAGTACCAGGTACAGCAGGAGCAGGAGATTGTCGATGAGGCGATCGATCCTCGTGAGCGTGAGCGAGTCATAGGTCACACCGGAGAAGAAGAACAACGGCGGCAGATACGGCTTTCCCAGTACCGCCTGAAACCTCGCCGAGGAGAGCATGTCTTAGGTTTCAGGAGAAACCAACGAATGTCAAACGAAGAAATAAAAGATGGCCGCCTGACACTCCTTTCGTTGTTCGGACCTGCGTAATGACTGGAGTGAACATTGGTACCCCGTATCGATCTTGTTGAGGTGGACACATGTGTGCCACTCAGTGCCATTCATCCAGCTCACTTTCGGCGATGATCATGAAACCTTTTTTCGTTCAAGCAACCACCTCGGTGACCAGCTTGGTCACGTTCCTCCTGGACCGCCTCTTTGAATGACTCCACCATTCTGCTACGATTGGCTCCCTCGACCCGCCAGATGGGAGTTTCGGAAATCATTGTAGATTGTAGGTTTGTGAGATTCAGGTAGCACCCTGCCGGCTAGGGATCCACAATTCCCGGCTTCGGCATTAGAGTGCCCGAAATCGTGTCGTCATAAGAGACTCGTGACAATAGGAGACAGGCCACAGCGCACCTCACATTACGGGCAAACAGCATGGACAAGAAGCGCAAGAATCCAGCACGACGTCAACTAGCGCAAGCAAAGCAGGAAAACACCAAGGGGGAGCGCGCAACCATCTTCATCAGCTACTCGCACGCAGCGAGGAACCACATGCTCGTGTTCCGTAGACATCTCGAGGGCATGCTCTTTGGAAAGGCCGACGTATGGTCCGACCAAGCGATCCCGCGAGGTGAAAAATGGGAGCCCGTTCTGCTTGCAGGTCTCAAGCAAGCGCACGCAGCACTCATCCTAGTAACGCCAGATTATCTTTCATCGCAATGGTGCAGGCGAGAATTATCCCTCATCGCTATGATGATGAATAACAAGGAAACCACAATGAAGAAGGCATTCTGGGTTCACGTAGAGCCCTCGGGATGGCGAGGAACAGAACTGGCTCCCTTCCAGTCATGGAATACGGATGAACCCCTGACCACGATCAGTGACGGTAACAAGAGAGAGCGTGCTATTGTCAAAATTTGTGAGTCCATCGCTGATGAGATGGACGAGGTGCGCAGGGATCTAGATAGCGACTTCAGATTTGTACAACAAGTGATAAGGGACCGATCTATCGAAAAAGGCCTTGTGGTCGATAGCCCGATTTCGGAGGAGCAGGGAGCATTTGCCACGGTTTGCCGAGGCCGACGAAACACAGAGGACGTCGCGATTAAAGTACTCAGGCGTGCGCCAACTGATAACCTAACAAAAGAATTTTACGACCACGCAGAAGGCAGGAGGCCGCTCGGTCATCCATGCTTTATCAAGCTGCTTGATTATTTCCCTGTCGATACCGGATATGAGAAATACACAGTCTTGGTGGAGGAGTTCATGCCTGGTAATGTCTCTCGCTTAGAACATTGTCTGGCTAAAGGCAAATTCTCCATCGATCAGGTCGCCACCGCCCTGCGTCGCGCTGCCGAGGCGTTGAAGGAATTCCACGACCACGAGGAGTTGGGACAAAAAGACAAGACATACGGGTTGCTGACCCCCAAGCTGGTCTATTATGACAAGAGAAGCGCGAAACTATTGTTGCCAGCTGTCGGGGTGTCCAATTTCCTATGGCATACGATGGGTTGGAAACGGCTGGCTGCCTGGGGGGACGGAGATCGCAATGCGGCCGCATATATTGCACCGGAACATGAAAAGAACGAAAAGATTACAGCCAAGACCGACCAATACATGCTTGGCCAGCTTGCGTTTGAGATGCTTGAGGGCAAGCTCCCGTTCAATATCCGTTCTCCGGCTGAAGTGCACCGGAAGAAAGAGTTTTGGGCCAATCCAGAAGGGACCGTCAAAAAGACAGTCAAAGGAAAAGTAAACTGGCCACGTGCTCATCAAGCCTTTGCGCACATCATTTTCAAAATGCTCAAGGAACACCCGAATGAACGATGGAACGACTTTGCCGAAGTTGTAGAGCGGCTCCGCACGATGGAGGACGAGCATCGAGCCCTGGCTAAACGTACGTACGAGGGTCTCGTCGAATATCATTTCAGGCTTAGAGACAACGAGAAGTTTTTCTTAACCTTCTATGATGCGCTCTTCAAGAAAGTCCCTGGCGTACTTGCGAAGTTCCCGAAAATCGAGAGCGCGGACAACAAGGCCAACAATCTTCTGGCCAAGAAACTCCAGGCCAAGGCGCTCATGGGGGCAATGGTTTCGGTGCTGAATTTCCGTGCGAGTAACGAACCGACATCGTTGAGCAACATCGTGGAAACACATCGGCAACTCAAGATCACTTCAGAGGAGGTTGATGCCTTTCGCGTTGTTTTTCTTGATACCTTGCGCAAGAAGTTGCCTCACAGGATGGATGCGCCTATGCGAGAGGACATCGTGAGGGCATGGGATGATTTGTTTTCACCGGTCGTGGAATACTTCAAAGAGGAATTAACCAGGGTCAAGTGAGAGAAACACAATGGTCTGACCCTGTCGTATAGTAACGTTGAGGTGTTGAATGATCCAAGCATGCTGCCGGGAGTCTGTTTCACCATCCTGCTCAGACGAACGGCGGGAGCGGCGCATACACGACCGCATGTCCCAGCAACCGCTCCAACCACCCTTCCATCTCATGTTCCCGAAGCGGCGCACAATTGAGACGGACCTCCATTTCAAATCCGCGCGCCGTTCCCACGATCCCGACGATCGCCGATGCATCGGTTCCGTCTGGCACCAGTTCTTGAGTCTGAAATTCGCAGAGTGTGGTATAGAGACGTCCCTGGGGCTGGATCGCACCGAGCAGCTCGGGTAATTCATCGAGTGTGCAATGAACTGAGCATCGGTAGGCATACTGCGCCCCGGTTTGAACCGATTCGAATTCCTCGAGAGCTGACTCAGAAAAGCCGGTGAGATAGGTCCGCACGTCGGCAGGCTGCGTTCCGAAGGTCGAGGCGAGCTTGCTAGCCGGCACGAGGAACTCGTAGGCATCCGAGGAATTATACTCGAACTGGCACGGACCGAAGGCATCTGGCCATGAACAAAAAAGCGGAATCGACGCATCGACCGGTTTCAGTACCACGGCTTGTTTCTCGACCGACACCTCGAGGGGGAGTTCCAGCGTTGCAATCGCCTCTTCAAACGCCGTCCGGCGTTCTTCAACCCAGCCGGCACGCTGACCCTCCGCACGGGTCTCTCCGGGGGTCACCACCTCCTTGGTGTTGAGACGAACTCGGATAAATGCGTGCGCGTGCCTGAACCCAAGCCAGAGCATACTGGTTGAGTGATGAAACTGCAGCGGACCCCGCAACCTCCATGGATGGCTGATTGAACAGTAGGTGCCGACATCCTGATACCGCTGATAGACCGTATGGTATCCTCCCGCCAGCAGGAAGAAATCGCCGCTCCACCTTTCTCGCACGTGAATCAGCGTCACATCTTCCGTCGCCCAGGGGTCCAGCCGGTCAAGGTCCTCGGGCGAGGCGACGAGCCATTCTTCGACGTAGCAAATCACATCCTTCGCAGGATGGACTGGTTTGAGACCGATCGCGCCAAGTCTCTCTCCCACGGCCAACACCTCCCCGAACCCGAGCTGCGCCGCAGTTTCCCACCGCCGTTCCCGCATGCCATGCTCCGACCGCCTAAAGAGACCTGAGATGTTCACCGCACCGACTTCAATATCCCACCGTCGATCTTGGTGTCATTGATGAATCGTTCAATGCCATCCCTCAGAGCAAGGCCGACCAGATTCCGCACGTCATCGTTTTCGAACCAAAAGACCGTTTGTGTCAATGCGCCCTCGACATGGCGGGTAACCGAGCTGTCATCCTTGGAGTTGACCGCTTTGATCACCATCTTGCTCTCACCCGTGATAACGGTGGAAAAAAACCGGCTCTTCGCATTAGCTGCCAGATCCAACAACTGACCTGTGATGATGATGTCCGCACCCGACACCGCCACGCCCGACTGCACCACCCTGGCATCCCATCCCTGACGTTGCCAGCCTTGCTGGCGCAGCGTTTCGGCCATCGTTTCGGCGGCCGTTTCGCCGGCCTTTCCACCGGCCACGTTGTAATAGGTCACTCCCCCACCCAAGTGCGTCCGCAGCCCCAGCCTCGTGGTATCAGTCCGCCGATCCTCAAACGGCTCGATGACAATCTTGACCGGATCCGACGATACACTTTGGGCCGGAGGCAGCTTCGGCACCACATCGAGCGGAACGGTCCGCCCGCTCCCCGCACAACCGGCCAGGATCAACAGCATCAGCAAGCCGGCTCCCCTTCCATGTCTCGTAAACGTCCGGTACGTTGACAAGCTGGCGCACTTTTTCGACAGGCTTCTAGACACCTCTGCTGATCTCACACACACCTCCACGAATGATAGGTTGAGTTCCAAGGAACCTAGCCGCGCACAGTCTACCTAAACTGGAGAGGAACTGACAAATATGGCCTGCGCCATTCGCGAACCTTTCTGCTGCAATCGCGAAAATCTGAGACACAAGCCAATTACGGTGTCGCACTCTTCGCGCCAGATCGATAGAATGGCACTCGACCTCGCAAGCGCTCGGGCGACGCACCTGCATGCGGGTCACGTGGCATGCAGGCAGGCGGGCTCGCCGTTCACCAGGATTTCAAGACACTGGGCGCTCACAAGACACTGCCGGCTCAGGGACACTGCCCGCTCACCACTCGCGGGCGTCCACAAACGTGACGCTCTTTATCCATCGCACCGTGCGCCTCATGATTCTTCGCGTCGCGGACCTCGCACCATGCGTCATGATTCTTCGAGCCGGAACGTCAGTCGGTGATCACCGGGAGCAGCGAGCGAAACGTGTCGCGTCCGAATGCGGGAAGCTGGGTATGCATGGCCCCAAATTCGTCCATAGGCACAAAGCGGGCAATCTTCAGGGAGGATCGCTCGGCTGTGACCGCGCCCACCTGTGCCTTCCGATCATGCGTCATGGGCAGCGTATAGCCCTCCCCCCGTTTCCATTCCCAGAAGCTAGGGGCAAGGGAGAGCTCGAGTCCCCGGCCGGCGACTGAATGAAATCGATCGATCAAGTTGCGCTTGTACCGTTTGAGATGCGGCCCTTCCAGCAACAGCGCCCAGACCATGTGGTGGCCCCACCAGAAGAGTGAGCGAAAGGTGAACGTGGTGGTTCCGACGAAGTGTTTTGGATAATCCAGGTACTGATACGGACAGTGTTCAAGATGCTCTCCCTTGACGAATTGGTGTCTGGTTGGATCAAAGTCCGGCGGAACCAGGAGAGAGATCCCAGCCATTTCGGCGCGGAGGCCTCCGTACATTCCGTCGAGCAGCGTCCTGACCTTGGTCATCACTACGGCCTTGGTCCGAAAGAACTGCGCATCCCGGATCAGGGAGAGTTCATCGGAGGTCAATCGAGTATCTGGAGTCATACATGTGGCAACATTGAATAGGCAAATACGGCGAGGCCATACCAGGTCTATTTTTGGCGAGTTTCAAATGTGACCGCATGCAAATCGAAGACGCGGCGGCAGGTGGCGCACCGTAATCCGAGTCGGTCTTGGATGACATCCAGTCCTCGAATGGTGACCGCACCGGTATGTTCATTGATGCACGTCGTCAGAACCCCCGCATCTGTCTCGAGAGACGGCGGCGCCGGTAGATCGGGGCTATCCATCGCAATCGACGTCCGGGCCACGATGGAATCTACGATGATATGGTGGGCCATCCTGCAGGAGCTGCAGGTGAAGACCAACTTGTTCTGCTCCTCAAAGCGTTTGAGGGATATGCAGAGCGGATGGACCGCTACGCACTGCTGGATGAATGCTCCGCTGTGAAAGACTTGGGTCATTCACTCCCACATGTAAGCGCCGTTCAGATGATTGGCCCGCAGGACCGATGGATCTGGCACGATAGATGACGTGAACGAGCCCTCACTAGACCGATCGTAGTATGTTGGGAGATCACTGAATACTTGCAGCGGGGCGGCACTGTGCATGATGTTCCCAATGACCGTCAATCCCGAGCCTGTCGAGACAGACATCCGCCTAGAGTCTGGCGAGACCCAGCATGATCAGCACGCCCACCGTATAGGGAACGAGACACGAATACAACACGGCCAGGAGCGCCCGGTCGTGGGAGGCTAAACCCGCTCGTTGTTCCTTGTAGACAAATTCATAAGCGAGAATCAGCACCGTCAGCGTCAGCGCGAAGACCCGACTGGTTCGCGGCCAGGTGTATTGTCCGCTGACGACAAAATTCGCCGTAAAAAATCCGCTCGACAGCAGAACCAACGGCGCCAGGACATATAGGATCGCCTGGGAAAATGCGGCATGCCATGCCGGCCGGGAAGACCGCTGTTCAGGATTTGCAAGGAGGGTCATGATCCGACCGCGGGAACAACATCCACCGCCAATGCGGGGAGCGTCTTCGCCTTTTCCTGCGCTTCACGACACAATTTGCAGATACGTGGACGCTGCTTGAGAAATTTCACCTTACCGCTGGCCAGGCAACTGTAATGCACAAATTCATCACAGACCGCGCAACGTGACCAGCCGCCACGGAACAGGGTCTTATCGCGATAGAGACCCAGTTTGCAGACTCTGCAGATACGGGGCTCAATCCCCAGCAACATCGGTTCCCAGTCCCCGCCCGCCTTTCGAATACTCATCGCCGGAGTATAGCGAAGCGATCGGCTGAAAAACAAGGCGTGCCGACGCGCATCGGCTCGTGTTGGCCCGTCATGACATTAAGGAAAAAGAACGGAATGGACAACCTGAGCCCTGAAAACGACTCCATCCATCTCGTGACCATTACTCCCTCAGGGAGGGGTCTGCCTGCTCGGTCTCGCACTGCACGTGTCCAAGAATTCGATCTTCCTTCCAAGCTTGCCCGCTCTCCTTTCGGTCCGGCGCCTGTGGTTGGTTCCACCGCGGCCATCGAGCGAGCACCAACCCTTCAGTTCAACATGAATCATTCTGGTGCGCGCTCTGGGAGGTGTGCGACGCGAAGAATAATGAGCGTCAAGTTTGCGCACGCCGGCGAGACGGTGAGCCGGCAGTGTCCTCACTAGACCAACGGGCCGCCCCTCCACTCCTTGTTTGACACTCCTCAAATCCATTTGCTAGTCTCGCGAGAATACGGATTTACACCATCCTCACTCAATCGACATGAGTCCTCTTAGTCAGGCGCCTCCATCCCGGATGAATATTAAGGACTATCTCGAGCGGAAACGCGGGGATATCGACGGATATCTTGAATCAGTGGTCCCCGGCGCGGATGAGCCGCCGGTCACGCTTCATGAAAGCATGCGCTACAGCCTCTTCGCCGGAGGGAAACGGGTCAGGCCTATCCTGATGATTGCGGCCGCGGAAGCGGTCGGAGATCCTGGGTCGGCAATCCTTCCGATCGCCTCGTCTCTGGAACTCATTCATACCTATTCGCTCATCCACGACGATCTGCCCGCCATGGACAACGACGATTTCCGGCGAGGAAAACCGACGAATCACAAGGTCTACGGCGAAGCGATGGCGATTTTGGCAGGGGATGCTCTGTTGACGATGGCGTTCGAATTGTGCAGCCGGGCCGGTTCGGTGAATGCCTCTCGTCAGGTGCAACTTATCCACGAACTTGCTCTAGGGTCCGGCAACCGAGGCATGGTCGGAGGGCAGGTGTTGGATATTCAGGCGGAGAACAAGGATATCGACCTCGCCACCTTGCAATCGATCCACAAACATAAGACCGGCATGTTGATCCGAGCTGCGGTCCGCATGGGGGCCATTGCCGCCGGTGCCACTCCAATCCAATTGCACAGTTTGACCGGCTACGCCGAAGACATTGGACTAGCCTTTCAGATCGCAGACGATGTGTTGAATGTCACCGGCACGCGCGAGGAATTGGGTAAGAATCCCAATACCGACGCACAACGCGGAAAAAAAACCTACCCGACCTTCTATGGAGTGGACGGAGCCCGGACGCTTGCTGAAGACTGCGTGAGCCGCGCAACCAACCGTCTGTCAACCTTTGGCCCGTCTGCCGACCCGCTCCGTGAACTTGCGCGATACATCTCATCGCGAAAGAACTGAAACACGTCAGGCGTGAAGTGTCGCTCGGATCTCCTAATCTTGCGGTTCACAGGTCGGAATATGTTCACGATTAGAATGAACGATTGGGATACCTTGCTCCACGGTTCACGTTTCACACGTTCCGGTTTGCGCTTCACGCTTACCATCACACCCACCCACCCCGCGCCTGCCAAGACAGGCTCTTTGCCCATCTCACCCGCCCACCCCGCGCCTGCCGAAACGTGCGCTCTTCCAGGCTCACGCTTCACGTCTGCGCCATGAAAGTCCTCGTCACCGGCGCGTCGGGCTTTATTGGTGGCGCAGTCGTCCGCGCACTTGTGAAGACTGGGACAGAGGTCCGGGTAATCGTCCGAAAGGGAAGCGACATCCGCAATCTCACCGGCCTCCCGGTGGAACAGGTTGAAGGGGATCTTCGAAACCACGACTCGCTCGTACGCGCGCTCCAGGGCTGTCGCCAGCTCTACCACGTCGCCGCACACTACGCGCTCTGGTCAAAGGATCCCTCCATTTTTTATGACATCAATGTCGCGGGTACCCGCAACGTATTAGAAGCCGCACGCCATCTCGGTCTTGAACGAACCGTCTACTGCAGTACGATCGGGGCTATCGGCCTTCCAGCCGACGGAGGGATAGGCACGGAGACGACTCCTGTGTCGCTCGACCAGATGGCCGGCCACTACAAACGTTCCAAATATCTCGCGGAGCAAGAGGTCTTGAAGCTCGCGCGCGCGGGACTTCCGGTCGTGATCGTCAATCCCAGCGCGCCGGTCGGGGAAGGAGACGTCAAACCGACACCGACGGGGCAGGTGATCGTCGATTTCATCAAGGGCCGGATGCCTGCTTATATCGAAACCGGCATGAATCTGGTTGATGTCGACGATGTGGCGGCGGGTCATCTCTTGGCGATGGAGAAGGGCCGGATCGGCGAGCGCTATATCTTAGGGAACAAAAATCTGATGCTGCACGAAGTCTTCGAGATCCTGAGCCGGCTGACCGGCGTCAATGCGCCGCGCATCAAGCTGCCTCGTCTGGCAATCCTGCCGTTCGCTCATGTCAACGAATGGATGGCCCGGTTCACGAATACCCCGCCGCGCATTCCTCTGGAAGGTATTAGAATGGCCAAGTACAAGATGCACTACGATTGCAGCAAGGCCGTCGGCGAGCTGGGCCTCCCGCAGACACCCGTAGAGGTGGCCCTTGAAAAAGCCGTGAAATGGTTCAGGGTCCACGGATACGCGTAACGGTGCAAAGTGCTGAGGTAGAAGTGCTGAGTTCTGAGCCTTCGCATCTGACTAGAGACATCATGGATCGCAAGAGGTGCATGACAACCCAAGTTCCGGCGGCTATAGCCCTCCCATGCATCTGATGAGATATATCCTACCAACTCAGCACTCAGCACTTGGCACTCAGCACTGATGGAGCTACTCTCTCTCTTTCTGAAGACCATCCTCTTCCGTCCCTACGTCTTCCTCTTTCTCGCGGCATTTCTTTTCTCCGCCGTTCGATTACTCGGCTGGCCCAGAACCTGGCGATTCTGGCTTAGCGGTTGGATCACCGCCTTTGTGTGTGAATTCTCGTCCACCCGGAACGGAATTCCCTTCGGGTGGTATCACTACACAGGCTCGACCGTCGGGCAGGAGCTCTACCTGTCAAACATTCCGTTCATGGATTCCCTGTCCTTCTCGTTTCTTCTCTATGCAAGCTATTGCCTGGCCTTGTTTGCTTCGCTTCCGGGCCTCGAGGAGAAATCCCTCGCATCAGGTCATGGCCTGCCTCCTCTTCGATTTGATCCCGTTGCCCGCACGTCATGGCCCGTTTTTCTCCTGACTGTGATGTTTTTCACCTTCATCGACATGGTCATCGATCCAGTGGCGTTGCGCGGAGATCGATGGTTTTTGGGAAAGATCTACTACTATCCGGAACCAGGCGTGCATTTCGGAGTTCCAATCGCGAACTACGTTGGCTGGGCCATGGTCGGCGCGCTGTCGCTTTTGGTCTATTTTCCGATGGACCGAAAGCTGGGAGTTCCCATCCCGGACGACCAGGGATCCGCAACCGGCAGAATTCTCCTTGGCTGCGGACTCTACTACGGAGTGCTGGCCTTCAACCTGACAGTCACATTTTGGATCGGGGAATCTCTTCAAGGCACCACCGGTCTCTTGATGTATATTCCCGTGACCATGCTGCTGGCGTTGCGGTTGCTCGATCGGCAAGCGCTGTAAGTAGTCAGCGATGTCCCATCGTCACCCCCGGCATGCTGTGGCATTCGTTCGAACGAGCTTGTATAGTGTTTACAGGATGTTGAAAAACGACCGTCGGCGTTTTTTGACCATCCTAAGAATCACATCGCCTTCGACTGCGCACCCTATGCGTTTTCGGAGTCGGCACAACGGTTTTTCACAGCCTGCTCGCAACAGGCCGTTCGCTTGAAAGGGTGGCATGCGGAAGTTTGTGGCGTTCCTGGTCATCATCGTGTTGGTGATCTTCGGACTGCTCGGTTGGCTTGGGTACCAATCATTCTCTACCGGCTTCAGCGCCAAGGCGGAACCGCATTGGCTTGAAGTGTTGGCCGCCCGACAGTTGCGATACCTGGCTATTCCGCTGGAAAACCGGAACCTCTTGAATCCCGTTCCTCTGACGCCTGATTCCTTGAAGGAAGCACGCGCGCACTTCGCCGATCACTGCGCGGTATGTCACGGAAACACCGGCGACGGCCAGACGCCGATCGGAAAAAGTGTGTATCCGAAGGCGCCCGATCTTCGACTGGCCGATACCCAGGACATGTCGGATGGCGCGCTGTTCTTTATCATTCAAAATGGCATCCGGTTCACCGCGATGCCGGGTTGGGGCACGGGCGACCCTTCCAAAGATACCGATAGCTGGAAACTCGTGCATTTTATCCGGCACCTTCCACGTCTCACACAGGAAGAACTGGAGGAAATGAAAACCTTGAATCCCAAGACCAAGATGGAGTTGGAGGAAGAGGCCGTCTTTGAACGATTCCTCCAAGGCGACGACGAGAGCGTCACAGGGACGCCCCTCCACCGCCATTGAGCCGGCCTGGAAAGGAGCGCGCGTTGAGCTATCTACGAGGTGCGATGATCGTCTTGATGCTGGCACTGGGTCCTGCCTTGGTGATGCCCCACGGCACTGGGCAGCATGTGCTGGGTACCGTGATTGCGATTGACGCCACCCATATCAAGGTTAAAACGCAGAAGGGCGCCTCCGTGTCCGTCAACTTGACCGACAAGACCACGTTCACCTCGAAGATGAAACGACCGAGTGGACGACCCGAGCCAGGGGACCGCGTGGTCATTGAGGTCATGACGGAAGGGAATGTCATCACCGCCACCGAGGTGCAGTATTCCAATCCGAAGCCGAAGGAAGTCAAATAAAACGCCATGCCTGTGTTCCAGGTTCAACGCGCCAGGATGACCGCAGCCGGCGAGGGACTCTCGCCGCTCGTGACACGGGTCGCTGTCACAGGGGTCGCCGTGTTTCTAGCCGTGACGATCGTGCCCGGCATCGAATCGCAGAGCTTCACCGCCGGGTTGGCGGCAGTGCTTGTGTTGACCTTGCTGAATGCCCTGTTGCGACCCGTTCTCTACTTGCTTTCCCTGCCGTTGATCGTGGTGTCGTTGGGACTGTTTATGATCGTGATCAACGCGCTGCTTCTTCAGATCACTGCCTATCTGGTAAAAGGGTTTGCGGTGAATGGATTTTGGCCGTCGGTATGGGGCGCCATTGTCATCAGCCTCGTGACCACTATCCTGAACTTGGTCGTCGGGTTCGAGCGCGCGAGCGTCGATGTGTCACCGCCGTCGTCGCGTCCTCCCAAGATCCTCAACCCGCGCTGATCTCTTTGCTGCCGTATGCCGTTTCTCACAGGATCGACACCGCTGTTGAATCAGTCATGTGTTGAGTTACCTCGAAGGCGCTGCTACAATGCGACCACTTTTTGCAAGGATCCATGACGCCTCCAGCTGAACCGGTCAAGACTGCCGCCGAAACACACCTGCAACGTACCCTCACGTCGGTCATCAATGGCTTGCCGGTTGATGCCGCCTTGGCTGCGATCATCCATCAGGAACAGGGGCCGCTGACTGGGCACGTGACTCGTGGATTTGCTCCCCGGGACGTGCAGGCCATTTTGCGCACCCTATCGTCACGCGCCATGTTGACATCAGTCCCGGCAACCGATGAAGCGGAACCCTCCCGCACAGTCCGCTTGCGCCTCGTGTCGCCGGGGGCCAAATCGCTCCTGAGTGTTCCTCTGCGCCACCGGCAGCGGACCTATGGATTCCTCGTCATTGGGCGGAAGGACAACGCGACATTCGCAAAAAAAGACAAACTCATGCTAGAGCAGGCCAGCGACGAGGTGACGAAAGCCCTCGAGCGCGAGGCGCTCTTCGATCTCAATGTGGTCCTCAGCCGACCGTTAGTGGCCCACGAGCCGATTCCCGCCGTTACGACCCCGGATGTGTTTACGCCGGCTCCCTCGCGCGCCACGCCGCAACTCCAGGAAAAAGTCTCAGGCATCCTGAATGAGGCCGGCCAATTGGTTCCCTTTGACCGGGCCTGGATGTGTGCGTACGATCCCATCGCGGGAAGTGTCGAGGTGATCGGCATGGCAGGGGAACTGAAGACGGACCCCAAGGATCAGAAGAAGGACTTAAAGCCGGGTCATCGTTTGGCCCTCGATGCATCGGCGTCCGGCTGGGCAGTCCGACACCGTAAACCCCGCGTCGACCATGACCTGGCTTCGACCCAGGGCCGCTTTCTGGATCACAAGCATCTGTACAAGGATCGCTTCGAGTCCTCGCTGGTGACGCCGTTTTTCCTGCGCGGGCAGGTCGGTGGAACCATCACGCTGGCTTCCAAATCTGCGGATCGTTATGCGCTGACGGATGCGAGAGTGTTGGAACCCATCATGCTCAAGCTGGTCGAGCTCCTTCAGACAGCGCCGCCCGTCGAAAATACCAAGCCTCAGCGATCCACGCCCGGCGAGCCCGAAACCACCGCACAGGCGCCATTTCCTCTGGAGCCCCTCATCCGGAAACAGGAGCGGCAGGCAGCGATCGGCGAATTCAGTGCCTTCCTGGCGACGGAGGTCCGTGAGCCCCTGGCCTCGATCAGGGCGCAGCTCGAGGAAGTCACAGGGGAAGGAATTCTCGATTTCGATCCACAAACTCGGGTCGAAAATGCCATGCGGGACCTCATTCGGGTCGAGGCGATTCTCAATGAGATCCTCGATTTTGCGAAGCCACTCGAACTCAACCGCCGGCTATGCCGGGTGCCGGAAATCATCGAAAGTTCACTGACGGTCGTCGCCACCGAACTCGAAGTGACACGCATCCAGGTCATCAAAGAATATGCTGGACTTATCGCCCCTGTCCGATGCGACGAAGCCAAAATGCAGCAGGTCTTCTTGAGCATTTTTAAAAATGCCATCGAGGCAATGTCTCCCGGATGCACATTGACGATTTCGATGAGCAATCAACGGGCTGGACGACATCTCGAAGTACAAATTCTCATTAAGAACAATGGCGCCCCCATTCCAGCCGAACACGTTGATAAGGTCTTCGAGCCATTTTTCACGACGAAGAGGTCAGGGACTGGCCTGGGCCTCGCTACTGTGAAGAAAATCGTAGAAGAGCATCAGGGGCACCTCTCCATCGCCAGCGCCCCGGACGAAGGCACAACGGTCACCATTCGTCTCCCCGGCATCAGTCGGGGACCTGTCCATCGTTACCGCGGTCGCGGCCGCCGCCCTCCACGCCGCCCCAATTAGCCCGTTCTCTTCTCTCTTACCCGTCCACCGCCGAACGCGTGTCCAGACAGGAGAACACTTCGATCAACCTCTTGCTGATCATTTCATGCCAGACGGTGAGCGAGCGAAGCGTTATTCTCCGCCGGGACGCTGCCTTTTCCCAGCTCACCCGCCCTCCCCGAGCGACTGTCTCACTGACCCAGCCCATTAACTGCTGAGGTCGTCATTTACCCGGGACGCACTCCTTTCCTAGGCGAGCGCTTCTCTTCAGGGAGGGTGGCTTGATTAGTCTCCCATTGCGCGCGTCCAACGAGGGTCTTCCGAGACCGCGCGTTGCGCGAGGTGCACGGTGTCACGACTAAGTGACGCCACGTCTGTGCACGCCCGCGAGATGTGAGCGGGCCGTGTCCCGTGAGCCGACAGTGTCTTCACTAACTAACAGGCCACCCTCCGATCCTTTCCCGGTGCGCGCTCCGGGGCAAGAGACTAGCGTGGGTGTCGTTCTCACTCTCGCTTCTGCGAGCAAAAAGGCCAATCTTGCTGCTCCACCACCCCCTTTCCTCCCTTGACACGGCCGGCCAAGGTCGCTAAGATTTGCCCGCTTTCTTCGGCCTTAATTATTATCGGCAAGTATCCTTTCACATTCTTTCAAAGGAGTAGGGGTATGAAACTCGTGATTGGCAGTGTGGCAACACTGGCGGGGGTTTTCTTTGCCCTGTCTTTGGCATCGGCAAATCCGGCGATGCTCCCGAAGCACCCCGGCTATCCTGCAAAACAGGCAACCAGCCCGGTCAACGGTCAGCCCTTGGCAAATGATCCTGGCCAAACCAACTCCGGCGGAGAAAAGGCCATGCTGGAATCGGCGAAGTTCGACGATTCGCACATCAGCCAGCAACTCATGGATCCGAACAACGAGCGAATCACGAAGAAGGGCGGCGCCGGCCAGCTTCCGAACGTGCAAGGACCCCAGATCCAGATCCAGCCGCCGGTCTCAGCCGCAACCAAGGCCGATGCCAGCTTGGGCGTAAAGTAATCGCATCTTGGTCCCTTTCGTCAAAGGGGAGGCTATACCAATAGCCCTCCCCTTTCGTTTGTCCGGCCCCCATTACCCTACTTGCTCAGGCGAAATCTCCAGGGCTTGTGAGCCCATATCCCGGCATTATCGACGCCGATACGGGGATAGGTTCGCACGTCTCCCCGTTTCACCCGCACAGCTCGGCTTTCCAGCCATAACGTTCGACCGATGGTGAGATCATACCGGTTGAGATCGAGGTCGATATCCAAGGCTCGACATAATCGACCGGGCCCATCGATCAATGCACCGTCAAGCTCGATCGCCCGGA
>JBEVJJ010000040.1:0-6497 GCA_040510255.1 Nitrospiraceae bacterium
GCATGAGGTGATCTTTCTCATCGGCGATTTTACAGGAATGATCGGCGATCCCACCGGGGTGTCTGAAACCCGCGTGGCCCTCTCCAAAGAGAAGGTGTTGGAGAATGCCAAGACCTACGAGCGGCAGATTTTCAAGATCCTTGATCCAGGAAAAACGACGGTCGAGTTCAACAGCCGGTGGATGAGCACAATGACGGCCGATGGGCTGATTCAACTCAGCGCCCACTACAATGTCGCCCGTATGCTCGAACGCGAAGACTTCCATACGCGCTACACCGAACAGAAGCCGATCAGCATTCACGAATTCATGTATCCGCTTATTCAAGGCTACGATTCGGTCGCGCTCAAAGCCGATGTGGAGCTCGGAGGAACTGATCAGAAGTTTAATCTCTTAGTCGGGCGCGACCTCCAGCGCGACTATGGGCAGGATGCGCAGGTCGTGATCACGATGCCGCTGTTGGAGGGGACCGACGGTGTCCGCAAGATGAGTAAGAGCGTCGGCAACTACATCGCGCTCGAGGATCAACCGGACGACATGTTCGGCAAGCTGATGTCGATCAGCGATGCGTTGATGCATCGGTACTATGAATTGTTGACGACCGATGACCTGGCACTGGTAAAGACTCAGCATCCGATGGAAGCCAAGCTCAATCTCGCCTATGGAATCGTGTCCCGCTATCACGGTTCAGCCGCGGCGAGCGAAGCGCGAGCAGTATTTCGACAGAAGTTCACTGAGCGTGAATTTCCCGAGCAGCCGGATGCCCAGGTGGTGCTCACACAGTCCGACGTGAAGGACCACGCCGACCCGTCCATCGGACTCGTCGATCTCGTGGCGAAGACCGGGTTGGTGCCGAGTAGGAGCGAAGCCCGGCGCCTGATCGTCCAGGGGGGCGTGGAAGTCAATGACATGAAACTGACCAATGCGAATGCCAGTGTCAGCCTGACGCCGGGCAAGTCGCTCCGTCTGCGAGTTGGTCGCCGGAAGTTTGCGATCGCAGAATATAAGCCATGACTGTCAGCCAGGACCGACCACGGTTCTCTGGATTCCTTCCTGCCCTCTCACTTCCTGACGATTCCCGCCTCTGCAAAGGTCCTCTCGATCATGAATCTCAGGTCGCTCGCAATCGTCGCCGGCTCGACGGCCGGCCCGATCTCAATCCAGTACTGCAGCGAAAACACCAGCGTGCTATCAGCGAATTCCTCAAGAAGGATGGAAGGCCCTGGATCCTTCAAGACCTTGCCGTGTTGACCGGCCACTTCAATCAGCAGGTCTCGGACTTGACGCGTCGCGGTTCCTGCGGCGACCGCCACCCGCAGGGCGTAGCGCTTGCGATAGCTGGAATAGGTCCAGTTCGTCAGGTTGCGCTCGAGCAGATGGCTGTTGGGGATAAGGGTTTCCACGCCGTTCCTCTCCCGGATCGTGGATGAACGCAAACCGATGGTCGTGACCATTCCTCGTATCCCGTCCACTTCGATCTCGTCTCCAACACGCAAGGGTTGCTCGATGAGCAGCAGCATGCCGCTGATGAGGTTCTTCAACAAATTCTGAGTGCCGAACCCCACTCCGATTGCCAAGGCGCCGCCGAGAAAGGCGAATGCCGCAAGCGGAATCTTGACCGAGATGAGGGTAATGATGAGCAGAATCGTAAAGAGAAACGCCAGAGTCCATTGACGCACAATGTTGGCGACGTCGGGATCCATCTGGAAGCGGGTGACCGCCACTCTTTGCGCCAGGCGCGCGAGCGCCCGCGAAATCCAATATCCGACGAGAAGTATTGCCAGCGCTTTCATGACCTTACCGATGGTGACGCTCCGGCGGCCGGTAATGGATTGCCCGTCCACTTCAATCGTGTCCTCCGCCGCGAACAATTCGATATTCCATGCGCGCCGTAATGTGGTCATCGCGGACATACCCCAATCTTGCAGACGCGCGGACCAAGGGCGTTCATGGTTGAGGCGTTCAAACTCATCCTGCCGGTAGGCAATGAGTCGTAACAGTCCATCATCCCGTTGGACGATGCGCCGGTACAGGCCCTCCCGATGACGGAACGCACGGAGCATTTCTCCCAGATGTGCCCCCTGGAAAGATGAAGTGGCCTGCGCCACGCGATCCTCCAATTCACTGATCTCTGCTGCCGTCATGGCGAGTTGCTGAAAGCCGTATTCCCGACGCCCCTTGATCTGCTGCAGAGTCGACACGAGTTTTTTCTGTGCCTCTCGTTCCTCCGACGGCGCCAGGCGTTGGCGGGCTGCCGCAAATCTGAGTTCCCATATCCGTTGTTCTTGTTCGATATCGTCCAAGAGGTGTCGAAGGAGGTCGATGTGCAGGTTGAGGTTGTCCGATTGCAGGCGTTTCAGATCCACGGATTCCGTCAGCTTTGTGAGGCTGCCGCGCGATTGTTTCGTCCGGGTGCCCTTGGTGCGGGCAGAGGTTTGGGCGGCGGCCAGCAGCGCCTCCGCTTTCTCAATATCGCGCCGCCGCAACGGTTGTTCGAGTAACGCGCGTTCAATCTCGTCCTCGACCGCCTGATGGTCCCCGTCCAACCGTTTCTTGATCCTCTCGTAATCCTGGTCGGTGAATTGCACCTCCTGTTGGGCTGCTCGTTCCTGGCGTTCGACTAAAGCGATCCGTTGACGCACTTCCGCCATCTCGTCATGGAGTTGCTTCTGGGACGTCTCGAGCATGGCGGAGCGGGCAGCCGCCACTCTCGTGCGGAGTTGCCAAAGATTCTTTGTCCAGGTGAGTTTTTCCACCTCAGCAGGGTCATGCGTACCCTCCAGGCGTTCGGCGGCTTGCCGAGATTGCCCTTCCGATTGTTTCAAGACAGCGTGTGCCGTTTCCTCGAGATGCTCGATCATGGTGTTCCGACTCTGCATGCCTTCGAGGTTGACGGTCAGGGATCGTAACGTGTCGCGTACATCATCGAGCATGAGGATCGAGTATGGGGGTGGCGTGGAAAAGCCGGTCCATTCCTTCGCCGACTGTTCGACTTCCTGCAAGCGTTGACGGGTCTGATCGATCTTTCCCAGCTCGTCAAGATGTCGATCATAGATATTCACGAGTTGCTGGAGGAGCGACCGGCGCTCGTGAAGCTCGGATTCCGGCACACCGTCCGGCGCACCCGTTCTCAATGTCTGTGGTGAATTGATCTGGGCGAGTTCTTGTTCTGTCGCTGCGCGTTTAACTTGGAGATCATTTCTTAAAGTATTGGCTGAAGTGTTCTTGGCCGGCTCTTGTGAACCACGATCGCTGGTTTCTAAGACGTTCGGATCCGATGCGTAGGCCGGGAAAGGTGGAGAGGCCAGGAGATACAAGCCGAATATCGTTGCAACGCTCAAAGAGGATTTCACGATAGCAGTCCTTCCATTTTTAGCGTCGTTCATTATGGAATGACTCGTACCGTAGGGGCAACACTCAAGGCCGGTCCCTTCGAAAAGTTGCATTGAGCACACACTCGGCGTCCTGTTGGAGCCCTTGAGCCCTCCACAGTATGATCCGACCGTCATGAAGTCGAACCGGCTCCCGCTCCATGTTCTGATGGCAGTCATCGGTAGCGGCGCGGCCGTCATCATAGGGTGGTATGCCATGTATCCAGACTGGCGTGGGCATCGTGAGCCGCTTCATTCCACACATGGAATCGCTCGCCGGGTTGGCAGCCATCGCAATGGTGGTAGTGCCCTTTCAGAGAACCGGTTCGGGTGGGAGGCTCTTGTACTACCCGGTCGTGACCGGGTTTCCTGTGCTGTCGGAGGATCGTTCGGTGTCGGGTAGACCCGCTATGTCGGGCCGTCATTGGGGACCGCGCTGTCGTCTTTCGGCAATATCAGTGGCATGATGGATGGGTTCATCTTGCTCACGTTTCATTCCATGGGACTCGGGCATGCCTCCTCTTGTTTTTTGGTGATACTCTGCGGAATGGCCGCTGGCTTCCAGTGTTATTCCACAACGACGACGCTGGTCTCAGCTCTTTGCGGGCTCCTCTTCATCCTTGTCGGCGCCGCTCTTGACACCTATCGTTTGACCCATCTTCCCGCCGCCATTACCTCTCCTTCGCGGAAGGGAGAGGGCAAACGTCTTCTTCTTGATATCGGACCGCGACGATCGAGGTGAGTGGAGATGCCTGCCACGCATCCGGCCAAGCACTCTCCTTCCATCGCGCGCCCGTTGATGATACCCCTTGCGCAACGACTCCGCCTAATGGCTTTTCACCGTCTCTAAATTCAAATGTGTCAAGATAAAAGGAGCCACCAACCACCTCGTGCCACTTTCCATCCGTCAGGAGTATTGCGCTGACACTTCCTATGTCGATCATCAAACTCATGGTTTATCTCTCAGGTGAATGTATCAGGTCTTCCTATCTTCGAAATACTTATAGTCATTGGGTCTGGTCAAGGCAGCCGCTCATGTATTCTCAACAACGCCGCGGTCACACGTGATGATGCACGATTAGACTAACGGATTCCCCACGTCCTTGTCGAATGAACCAGTGCGACTGGTTCCTACACAACTGCGGGAGTGTATCGTGAGGATGGCATGCTCACCCCTGACTGTTAGTGACTTCGTACACGTTCCTACCTACGTGCCGTGGAGAATGGTTTTGCATGACAGGACATTCTACTCCCTATACACTCTTACTGTGACATCCTCAATAACGGAGAGAGGGGAGGGCATATGGAAGAGAAGATGACACCGTCAACAGATGGAGCCACTCGCATTTTGTTGGTGGATGATTTTCCGGCCTTTCGAGAGAGCGTGCGGAGTCTCCTTGCGGAAAACCCGGGGTATGAAGTGGTCGGTGAGGCTGCAGATGGCATGACGGCCACACAATTGGCCGAGACCTTGCGCCCCGATGTGGTACTGATGGATATGAACATCTCGCGACTCGATGGTGTGACTGCGACGCGTCAGATCAAGACCCTCTTACCAGAGACGTCCGTCATTGGGGTTTCCGCCATTCCCACCTCCTATGCCAGGGAGGAGATGTTGAAGGCCGGGGCTCAAGGGTTTGTTCAGAAAGAGGACATATCAGACCAACTCCTTGCGGCTATTGAGCAAGCCATTCGAGAGAGAGTGCTGCATTTGTAAGGTGTGTTCCACCGTACGACGAGCACTGACCAGTGCATGCCGGAGACTGACCGGCGCTCCAGCGGATGTCGGGTCCAGCGGAGACCGGTGACAATTCGGCAATGGTTGCAGAATGTTGGACAGGCCCGGTTAACTCTCCCAAGGCAGGGTCTTGCTGCCTTCAATTGAAAGCTCGCTGGCTGGAAAGGGGGAGCCGTTCCAACGCATCGGAACGGCCTTCGCGAATTCCTCCGAGAGCGGGCGTAGCTCAGTGGCTGACGTTAGGGGATTGCTCAAGTCTTTGACGACATGGGCAGTCCCCTTTGTTTATGCTGGTCAAGCTCGTTTCGGCCATTCACTTCCACTTATTTCAATTTGTCTGCTTTCCTACCGTTTTGTCTCGGCTGGTTAACACTTATTTAACACCTGTTTTTGATCCAACCATATGGATGTTACTGCCGAAAACAGCCGGGGGGTACGGGGGGGATTATTAGTGTGGAAACTGGTCCTCGGCTAGTTTCTAAGGAGGATTGAGTGGTGGCGGTGACCGGACTAAATCTTATTTCGGCCCGAAAATCCATGTCCCACTGCGCCAAGCCCGACCCGACCACTCCCGGTCCGCGGAATAGCTGGGCTGCTAGAGCAACGGCGCTGAGCTGAATTTTCAAACTCCTGGCCAATCCTTTCCACAGTGAAGTATTGCGCCTACACTTTCGTAGTCTGCGGAGCTTCACACTGTCGTCATATTGTGACACATCATAATGTAAGTCTTTGTGTTATGGATCATCCCGCTAGTGCCTCCTGACGGCATCGTTATTGCTCCCAGACCTTTAGAGGGCGCTAGGAAAGATCGGAATAGAGTACAACAATTGGAGCCCAACGTGAGTCAAGCACATCAAGGTTCACCGTTCTCGGCACATGAGACACATCCGGCATGGCACCGACTCTGCTATGGTCTTGGTCTGGCCCTGGCGTTGAGTAGCTGGACCTCCCAAGAAGCGTGGGCGGTAAGTGTCAGCCCCACAACCATGACCTTTCAGGCCGTGCAAGGCGCCCCGAATCCCGCCAGTCAGACAGTGAACGTCTCAAAAGCGAACTCCCGTGAGAAACAATGGACGGCGAGCAGCAACGCGAGCTGGCTCACGCTGTATCCAGGGGGAGGGATGTTCATAAGCACGGCACAAGTCGCAGTGGCTGTGAATGCCGTCGGGAAGGCACCGGGCACCTATACAACGAAGGTGTCGATCAAGGTCATTAATGGCGGGAAGGTCTCGGTTCCGGTAACCCTAATAGGGATGCCAGCTAGTCCGATCAGTCCGCCCCCGCCCAGTCCGCCCCCGCCCAGTCCGCCCCCGCCCAGTCCGCCCCCGCCCAGTCCGCCCCCGATCAGTCCACCCCCGCCCAGTCCGCCCCCGCCCAGTCCGACACCTAC
>JBEVJJ010000041.1:0-6125 GCA_040510255.1 Nitrospiraceae bacterium
CGCGTTCATTCCTGTTTGCCGCAGACATTGAGAGAGACGGTCTATCTGCGTTACGTGCACGCACCAAGCTTCGTATCATCAGTGTCATGAAAGTTCCTCATCACGGAGCCCGCAGTTCTCTTGATCCGCAATGGGTCGATGTGACTCGTCCGGAAGTGGCGGTGTTTTCCGTCGGTGCGTTCAATCCCTACCGGCATCCTGCGCGTGATGTCGTGGCGGCCTACCGACACGCTCACGGTCGGATCTTTCGTACAGATCAGGATGGTGCCGTCTGGGTGGACCTCGATGTGTCCACATCCCACCTCACCGTTCATCAAACCGGTGAATGGACGCTGCAACCGGTTTCCGTTTCGCCGCCCGGTGTCGCGGTTGAATTGGAGAATGTCCGGCGGATGTGGAGACGCTGGAATTGGCAGTGAGACAATGGGCGCGTGGATGATATCCGGCCACGGCCAGGGTGAAGAATACACGACTCGTCCTACAACGACCGATATCCCTTAGCTCCTCGTACAGTCCTCGCCAAAAGTGACAGAAGTTGTTCCCGCCAGACCTGTGCATGAAACAATTAGTCGCGCAAGCTCTCAAAATTACACATCATACAGCAGGTTCTATCATGGCATATCACGTGCATACATCCGGCACACATTGATGTGGAGTGCCACACCATTATGCCTAAACCTATGTCCAAACTCATTCGAATCGTTATCCAACTGCCCGAAGAACTGAAAGATCAACTCGATTGTCTTAAGCAGCAGGGATACACCACCAGCGGGTTCATTCGCGCCATGCTGGAACGTGAACTCCAGAAGCCTGAGTTCCAACCGGCAAACGGTAATGGGAAACCGGTCGCTCAACGGCGTTCATGACACCCGCCGGGAGAATGGCATGACACGATTGTCGGACCTGGTGCGCGAACAATCCAAGGGGAGCCCGATTCCGGGAACCAATCGGGACGCACAAGTCCATTCGTTCCATTCCTCCGGCCGGCAGGCGTCGGAGAATGACACCCATACGATCGATAACCTGGCGGAGGCGCTCTACCAGAAGGCAGAGCAGGAACTCTACAAGTTAGAGCATGGAATTCGCCACCACGCTGCACTGAACCTGGACACCATCCAAGATCTCGTGGGCGCTCTGGTAGTCTCCGTACGTGACAGCGATGAACTCCTTCGCAAGACTTTGTCTGGACGACAGGGGACTCCCCTCGTTCATAACGCGATCAACGTGGCCATCCTTGCGATCAAGATTGGCCTCGGTCTCAGATATGAGCCGGTTGCTCTCAAACGTCTGACCCTCTCGGCTCTGGTCCACGATGTCGGAATGATGACGATTCCTAAATGTACTCTCGAGAAAACAGGACCCTTGACCGTCCAGGAGCGAATACTCATTGACCAGCATCCTCAGCGCGGGTTCGACCTCCTCATGGAGTCAGGAAGTCAATACGAATGGCTGGCTGTGATCGTCCGGCAGGAACATGAGCGGTGGAACGGCCAAGGCTATCCTTTTCGACTGAACGGGTCCGAGATCCATGAACATGCGCTGATTATCGGATTGGCGGATGTGTTCGACGCCTTGGTCAGTCCGCGTCCCTATCGGAAGCAACTAGTGCCTCATCACGCGGTGAGGGAATTGCTTGTCAAAGGAAGAGAGACATTCCCCCCTGAACTCCTGAAGATCCTGGTGGGTCAACTGTCGATGTACCCCCTCGGTACGACGGTTCGATTGAACACCGGAGAGATCGGCATCGTCAGCAGATCAAACCGCTTGTTCCCGTTGCGACCTGAACTCTGTGTTGGTCATACCGCGAGCGGCTCCATCGGACCTGCCAAGACCATTGATTTGAGCCACGCCTCGGCCATCCACATTGTCGAAGTCCTGTGTCCAATAGACATGCACGAGACGGCACGATGACAGTGGCGTATCAGTACCGGCGGCTTTGTCACGTGTGGTTCTTCCTCGTCATTGCCTTGGCGACCATGCCGCTGTTGAACGGTTGCCGGAATCCGGCCCAGTCATCGTTGCCGCCCGGCGCGATTGCCGACACCATGCCGCCTCTCCCCCCGTTGCCCAAAGGCGACATCTACGCAGATGAAACGGTGCCGACGGCCGAAACCCCGATTGATGTCGGAGACACGTTGGATGTCGTCATTCGAAGGGGAGCCGGGGAGGAAAAATTCACCAGTGTGGTCCGGGAATCGGGCCAGGTCTCCTTGGCATTCGTCGAAGTCAATGTCGTCGGCATGACGGCGGCTCAAGCTGAGATCCAGATCCAAGAAAAGGTCCAGCCGTTTATGCGCAATCCCCGTGTGCAGGTGCAATTGAAGAAAAAGGCCTTGCGGGTCAAGCGGGTATTCGTGTTCGGCGATGTGAAAAAACCGGGCATGTATCCGATGTCCCGCAATATGACGGTGGTGCAGGTTGTAGCGTTGGCGGAAAGCTATATGGAGACCGCGCTGCTCGAGGAGATCCGAGTCGTGCGCGGCAACCTCCGGCACCCAGACGTATATACGGCCGACCTTGCGCGTTTGTATACCTATGGTGACTGGAGCCGTAATCTCTCGCTGGAGGAGAATGATATCGTGTTCGTGCCCCGCGAGCATCTCGGCGATGCCACGGAAGCCAGCAAGAAGATACTTCCGATCGTGCAGGTTGCCATTACTCCGTTCTATCCTGCATTCATCATTCCGGCATTTTTCCCTGGTGCAGTAATCAGGTAGAGGCGACTCACCCTTCCAGGAGGGAAGAGGGACGCGATGGCGCAATACGAACTCGACATTATCGACTACTGGCTGATCGTCAAGAAACGCAAGTGGCTCATCATCTGCGCGGCGGTATTGGTGACGGTGTTCACCTTCGGGTTTACCGAGTTTCTCAAACCCGCTCCGATATATGAGGCGACCTCCCGGGTCAAGTTTGACCGGAGCAGCACGGTTGCGCAGCAACTGCTGGAATCGTTGTCCTTTTCTCAAGGCAACGATCTGAGCACCCAGACGGAATTCATCCGCAGTTTTCCCGTGATGGAACGGGTGGCGCAAGAGTTTCATCTCATTGAAGAGAACGCTCCTGCGGACGTTCGGCACTCGGCCGGGTACTTGAATATCGTGTACGATCTCGGCCAACGGATTCGTACCACCAGGGAAACGGATACGAGCATTATCCGTATCACGGCCTCCACGGATTTGGGGGATCAAGCGGAAAAGTTGGCGAATGCGGTCGCCTATGCCTACCGGGCGGAAAACATCGCCGCGCGGAATCGGATGGTGACGGAATCCCGGCGGTTCGTTGAAGAGCAACTCGCCAACATGGAAGCAAAGCTGACCGAATCAGAAAACGCGCTCCGCAATTTCAAAGAACGTGAAGGGCAGGTCTTCCTTTCCGATGAGGCAAAGGCCGCCTTGGAAATGTTTACAAAACTCGAGGGAGACCTGGATACGGTGCAGCGGCAGAAAAGCGAAACCACCAAGCAGATCGACGCGGTCCGGCGGGCAGATTTGAAACCGGCCTTCACTTCTGAGCGCATTTTTACGGAAGAGCCAACGGCGCTGCTGTCGATTCTCAACAGCAAGTTGCTGGATTTGGTGCAGGAGCGGTCGACGCTGCTGATCAATTACACCCCTGAACACCCCGCCGTGGTCGAACTCGCCCGAAAGATCGGGAACGTGAAAACCGAGATGGGGCGGGAGCTTGGGTCGAAACTACAGACATTAGCGGGCCGCCAGGCGGCGATCCAGGAGCAGA
The DNA here is from genome assembly GCA_040510255.1 of Nitrospiraceae bacterium. Classification (GTDB taxonomy): domain Bacteria; phylum Nitrospirota; class Nitrospiria; order Nitrospirales; family Nitrospiraceae; genus DASSBQ01. The sequence goes on from JBEVJJ010000041.1 coordinate 3,739, forward strand.
TCGATCGATACCGTCAGCGGTATCTCGCTTTCCCGAAGTCGGCGATCCATCTGGCGCGGCTAGAACGGGAAGTCAAGGTCAATGCCGACCTCTATGCGACCCTCAAAGTGAAACATCAGGAACTCCAGATCAAGAGTGCCGAGCAGATTGAGGAGGTCACGATCATTACGCCGGCCATCACACCCACCCAGCCTATCAATGCGCCGAATACCGAAATGAATGTGGCGGTGGGATCGCTCATGGGTCTGTTTCTTGGGATCGTGCTGGCGTTCGCGCGTGAATCGTTCGATACGTCGATCGGCACCATCGAAGGGGTGGAGGAGTTCCTGAAGGTGCCCGTTCTCGGAGTGATCCCGCAATTCGATGAAGAGGAACTCCTCGAGGCCGCCACGGTTGCGCTCCCGCCGAAGACCTCGCAGGAGATTATCGAGAACTTCTCCAAACTCATCTGTCTCATTGACCCCAAATCGGTGCTCTCGGAAAGTCTGCGATCACTGCGTACGAACATTCAGTTTGCCAGCATGGATCGCAAGATCAAGTCGCTTGTGTTCACGAGCGCCGGTCTCGGCGAGGGGAAGAGCACGGTCGTGGTGAATCTTGCGGTGACGCTGGCGATGGAAGGGCAGCGAGTCTTGCTTGTCGATACCGATTTGCGACGCCCGATTATCCATCAGCGGTTGGGCCTTCAACGGGAACCAGGCCTCGTTGACGCGCTGGCTGGAAATGCCCCGTGGCGAAACTCGGTTCGGTCGGTGACAGACTTGATGTTGGGCAATATGGGAGTCGATCGGGTCTTGCGCAGTCCGGGGCTCGACAACCTATTCGTATTAACCAGTGGGTCGCCGACCGGCAATCCCAGTGAATTTATGAATCTCAACAAGATCAAGGCGCTCATGACCGAGATGCATGAAGACTACGATATGGTGCTGTTCGACACACCGCCGATTCTTCCCGTGACCGATGCCGTGGCGATCAGTTCTCGTGCGGACGGGACTGTCCTCGTGTACCAGGTCGGACGCATCGGCCGGAACGCCCTTAAACGAGCCAAATTTCTTCTCGATCACGCGCAGGCGAATATTCTTGGTGTCGTCTTGACGAACGTGCGGGCGGAGGTGACGCCGGAAACCGGCATGTATCGTTACGAATACCGTTGATCGGCGCATGAAGACGGCGCTCAAGCTCGCATGCGTTTCTGTTTAGAAAGAGGGCGTGGCGTGAATCTATTGCGAGGAGACCATTGTGCGTCTTGCGGATGCCAGAACTCAATGGCCGCTTGCGATCGTTCCTTTCCTGATCGCGATCCCGTTCGCATTGTTCATCAGTAGGACGTCTCTCTCGACGAGCGTTGTCGTCGTGGCGGGAGCGGTCCCGCTTCTCATCGCCTTCATGTCTCCTCTCACGGGCCTATATGTGCTCGTGTTCTCCATGTTGCTGGGACCTGAATTTCTCGTCGGAGGACTGGGTGGCGGCGCTACCCTTGGACGCGGCATCACGCTGCGGTTCGACGACCTCCTTTTGATGTTGGTCGGCCTGGGATGGATGGCTCGCACGGCGATCTCCAAGCACGAGAGAGTCTTCGTACGAACGCCGCTGAACCGGTCCATCATGCTGTACGTCGCAGCCTGCGTCCTTGCCACCTTGATCGGAGTCCTGGTGGGAAGAGTCAAGCCGGCAGGCGGTCTGTTCTTTCTCCTCAAGTACTATGAATACTTTTTCCTCTACTTCATGACCGTCAATCTCATCAAGGACGAGCAGCAGATGCGCCATCTGGTCACCGCGAGCCTGATCACCTGCATGGCGGTGTCGCTGTTTGCGATCTCGCAGATTCCCACCGGCGTGCGCGTGTCCGCGCCCTTCGAAGGTCAGGATGGTGAGCCGAATACGCTGGGAGGCTACCTCGTCTTCATGATGGCGATCATATCTGGACTGCTCGTGACTTCCGGAGCGCTTACCCGCAAGTGGCCATTAATCGCCTTGCTCGGTCTGGCCGGCGTGGCTCTGCAAGCGACCCTTTCCCGTGCATCCTTTCTGGCCGTCGGGGTGATCATTGCCGGTGTGTTCGTGGTCGTGCGGAAACGAAGCCCGCTGCTGGTCTCGCTGGTATTGATCGGTATCATAGCCGTTCCGCTTCTCGCTCCTCGCGCGGTGGTCGATCGCATGATGTATACGTTCACCCAGCCCCAGGAGGACGGACAACTCAAGGTCGGGAAAATTCGGGTGGATACATCGACGAGCGAACGCCTTCGGTCCTGGCAGTATGCGGTCGATGCCTGGCTGAAATCCCCGCTTTGGGGACTGGGAGTCACGGGCGGGCCGTTTATGGATGCCATGTATCCGCGCGTCTTGACAGAGACCGGTATCCTCGGAGTCTGCGCGTTTGTCGCTTT
>JBEVJJ010000042.1:0-5945 GCA_040510255.1 Nitrospiraceae bacterium
GTCGAGGAATTGCTGGAACGAGACCCGGAATTTCCCGTCACACTTCTGTTGCCTGTTGGCGACCACCGGCTGAGCAGTCCCGAACATGTGGAGACCTTGCGTCGCCTGGTGGTTCGAGAATGATAGGGAACAATGAAAGAGCCACAAGATGCTTGTCTTGATTCATAAAGAATGCGGCGGCCCTGCGCTGGAGACTGATACAGCCGTCGGCGAGGTCTGCGCCATCCCGGTCGACCGGTTTCCGTTTGCCTGTTTCAGCTGCCTCGAAGAGATCATCGACGAGTCGGAGGTGCGGCTGTCGGAGGAACTGGGGATCTGAGACACAGTTCCAATCGGCATCTCCTCTCAGTGGAAATTGATGCAGCATCCGGGGTAAGGTGTGATCCGGCGATTGAACCCGGGAAGGGGGCCCATTTCTTGTCGTCATCGCGACAGCATAACAGCGGACCGGATTCCGATGGTCCGAACGTGCCCGAACCATCCCATGCCGAGCGGGCGAAGACCCTGGTCCATCTACAGCGGACCGGGAGTCTCTCCACCCTCTCGCGCAGGCAACCCGGCTGGCCCTTCGGCTCGGTGATGCCCTATGGACTGGACGATCGAGGCCGGCCGATTTTTCTCATCAGTACCATGGCCATGCACACCCAGAATCTCCTGGGTGACGAGCGCGCCAGCCTGTTGGTCACTCCCGCCGACATCAGCGGCGATCCCTTGGGAGCTGCCCGGGTGACGTTGATGGGAGCGGTAACAAAAGTGCCGAAGGAGGACGTGGCCGAGGTTCGAGCACTCTATCTGGCTCGCCATGCGAATGCCTCCTACTGGGTGGACTTCAATGACTTCGGTTTTTTCCGGATGGCGATCGCGGATATCTATTTTGTTGGAGGCTTCGGCTCGATGGGATGGGTCGCAGCGGGTGAGTATACAGCGGCTGCCGTGGACCCGCTCGCCGACGAGGCGTCGGATCTGATCCGGGAAATCAATAGAGAACAACCCGAAACGCTCTTGCTCCTTGCCCGGGTGTTTGGAAATGTGGACGCGCAGCAGGCGACCATGACGGCGCTGGATCGATTGGGCTTCCACCTGCGGATCAGGACATCCGATCGGATGCAGGGAGGACGAGTGGCCTTCACGAGTCCGGTGACCAACGGGCCGGAGGTCAGAGCGGGGTTGGCCGCCATGGCCGCCCAGGCGCGGGAAGGACTCCAGGCTCTCCACTCCCTATAGCAGGATGTTGAAAAAGTCTCTATTTCACCCGCCCGGCCCTTGTCGCCGAGACGCACATTTCACCAGGCTTTGTTCTCGCGGCCCTTGGAACTCGTGAAATGTGAGGCGCTAATCGTGGCGGCCGCGCCCGGGTTGGGCGGGTGAAACCACGGTCTTTTTGAACATCCTGCGGGAGCTTTTCTTCTCAATTCAATACAACATCATCTACAAGGGGACCGCATGGCGACGAACGACAAACAGGTAATTTTTTCTCTGGTCGGCGTGGGAAAGGTCTATCCACCGAAGCGGCAGGTGCTGCGGGATATCTATCTCGGCTTCTATTACGGAGCCAAGATCGGGGTGCTGGGTCTCAACGGATCGGGAAAAAGTTCGCTGCTCAAAATCATCGCCGGGGTAGATCCCAACTATGTCGGAGAGGTGACCCGCTCGAAGGGCTACAGCGTCGGACTCCTGGAACAGGAGCCTCAGCTCGATGCCAGCAAGACTGTCAGGGAAGTCGTCGAAGAAGGCAAACAGGAACTCGTGGCGCTCCTCCACGAGTACGAAGCGGTGAGCAACAAGATCGGAGAGGTTTCCCCTGATGAGATGGAGAAGCTCCTCGATAAGCAGGCGCAGCTCCAAGAGAAGATCGAAGCTGCCAATGGGTGGGAATTGGAAAATGAGCTGGAGGTCGCGATGGACGCGCTGCGCTGTCCGCCGCCCGACCAGAAGATCGACGTCCTGTCAGGAGGTGAAAAGCGTCGGGTCGCTCTCTGCCGCTTGATGATCCAAGAACCGGATATCTTGTTGCTCGACGAACCGACCAACCATCTCGATGCCGAATCGGTCCAGTGGCTCGAACAGCATTTGCAGCAATACAAAGGCACGGTCATTGCCGTCACGCATGACCGCTACTTTCTCGATAATGTGGCAGGCTGGATACTGGAACTGGATCGAGGTCACGGTATTCCCTTTCAGGGGAACTACACGTCCTGGTTGGAACAGAAGCAGGAGCGGCTGGAAAAAGAGGAAAAGGCCGAGTCGAAGCGCCGCAAGACGTTGGAGCATGAATTGGAATGGATCCGGATGTCGCCGAAGGCGCGGCAGTCGAAGGGCAAGGCGCGGCTCAACCGGTATGAAGAACTGGTGAATCAGAAACAGGACGACCGGGCTGAAGATCTGGAGATTTACATTCCGCCGGGACCGCGGCTGGGCGAGGTCGTCGTCGAGGCCAAGGGGATCAGCAAGGCGTTCGGCGAAAATGTGCTCTATGAGAAGGTCGAGTTCAGTCTCCCCAAAGGCGGTATCGTCGGCGTGATTGGACCCAATGGGGCGGGCAAGACGACGATGTTCCGCATGATCCTCGGCAAAGAGAAACCGGATGCCGGGACGATCAAGATCGGCGAGACCGTCAAACTCGGGTACGTGGATCAGGACCGGAGCCTCGATGGAAACAAGACCGTGTACGAGATCATCTCCGATGGACAGGAGACGATTAAGCTGGGGAAGGTGGAAGTGAACGCCCGCGGGTACTGTGCCCGGTTCAATTTCGCCGGGACGGACCAACAGAAGAAGGTCAAGGATCTCTCCGGGGGCGAGCGCAACCGCGTGCATTTGGCCCGGATGCTGAAAGAAGGGGCCAACCTCATCATCCTCGACGAACCGACCAACGATCTCGATGTCAACACGCTGCGCGCGCTGGAAGAGGGGCTGGACAATTTCGCCGGCTGCGCTGTCATCAGCAGTCACGACCGCTGGTTTCTGGACCGGATCGCCACCCATATGCTCGCGTTCGAAGGGGACAGCAAGGTCGTGTGGTACGAAGGCAACTATAGTGAGTACGAAGCCGACCGAAAAAAGCGTTTGGGAAAGGACGCGGAGCGCCCGCACCGGATCCGGTACAGGAAACTCACGCGGAACTAGTCACCTCCACCTTCCTCAAAGAGAAGAACTGATAGCGTATGGCGTATGGTTTATGGCAAGAGAACAGGGAGAAGACTGCGATAAAAGCAGTGCCATTGTGTCATACCGTCTTATCACGAGATCCGCTTCACGAATCGCGCACGACGACGAGGCAGGCATCCATCCACGTTCTCTCTTCGTAGAATCACACACAGGTTCTCTTCAGTGGTGATCATGCGCCGGATCGTCTGTATTTTCTTGTCTCTGGGAGTCGCCTGCGCGCAACTGGACGAGGCTCCGCGCGAACGGGAGCAGCCCGGCGGGTCACAGACTCGCGCGAACTTCATCATGGGAGACCGTGAATTGAAGGATGGCCGGTTCGTCGGCCTGGCGCTTTCCGGCGGGGGCAGTCGCTCGGCGGTATTCGGCGCAGCGGTACTCAAGGAACTGGATCGCGTGGGCATCCTACAGCAAGTCGATGTGCTGTCGGCCGTGTCGGGGGGAGCGTTGCCCGCCGCCTACTATGCGCTCGAGGGATACCGCGCGATCAGCTTCGCGGAGAATCTCATGGAGCGGATGGGCTATGACCTTCAACGGGACGTGATGGCACGAACCTATGCGCCCCATAAATTGGTGCGCTATTGGTTGACCGATCGCATTGAAGCGGAGACCGTGATTCGCGTCCTTGATGACAACCTGTTCCACGGTGCCACCTATGCCGACCTGAATCCTGCCCAGCCGAAATTGCTCTTGAATGCCACCAATGCTCTGACGGGCGAACCGTTCGTGCTGTCGGATGAAACCTTTGCCGCCCTACACCTCCCGCTGGCTCCATTCAGCATCGCCCGCGCGGTCTATACGTCCGCTGCCTATCCCGGTGTCCTCGAACCGATGGCGCTGTTCGATGGAGCCGATTCGGCAGGGACTCCGGCTGTTCCGTCTATCATCGCCTACGACGGGGGACCGGCGGATAATCTGGGCGTGCGGACTCTCATGACGATGGTGGATCGGTCGTTGAAAGGCCGGTCGTATGAGGAGGCGTTTCCTCGCGGGTGCTGGATCATTGCCGTCGATGCGACGGGGCGCTTCGACAACCTCAGTCACGAACCGTTGTCGGCTGCGACGGTACTACTCAAGAGTCACCGGCGGGAGATACTGGAACTCGCCGGCATCCCGGCGGACCAACAGGACCACACGAGGTTTGGTTCCTTCCGGACAGGGCACGAAGCCGGCGGCGGCTCGTGCCGGTTCTGGCATCTGGCTCTGCGTCAGTTGTCCGATGACGAGGCACTCGGTGTGCGGGTGACCAGAATCAGGACCAACCTGGGATTGGAACGGGCGGATCAGGAGGATCTCGCCCGCGCCGCGAGAATTCTGGTTGATCAAGCGAGGACTGAAGCGACGACCCAGCAGGAGGGGTTCGGCGACCTCTTTGAGGATCATGTCACACTCCGCTGAACCGGGGTTCCCTCTCGGATGTCGTGCGAAACCCGCCGGTACCGGCGGGCGCTCGCTATCCCTGTTGAGGGAGAACAGAGAATGAGTGACCAGGTTTTTTTGCGACGAATTTTCATGGCGGGCGGGACGGGATATCTGGGGACCGGGTTGATTCCTCAGTTGATCCGCCGGGGCCATGAGGTATCGGCCCTGGTTCGGCCTGAGTCAGCGCAGAAACTTCCCACAGGATGTCGGCCAGTGATAGGCAATGCTTTGGACGGCTCGACGTTTGGCTCCGAGGTGAAGGGGGTCGACACGTTTGTCCAGCTGGTGGGAGTGCCGAAACCCTCTCCTTGGAAGGGAGCTCAGTTTCGTGCCATCGATCTGGTCTCAGCGCGCGCATCGTTGGAGGCGGCAAAAATAGCTACCGTGAATCACTTCGTCTATGTCAGCGTGGCGCATCCCGCCCCTATCATGAAGACCTATATCGAAGTGCGGACGCAATGCGAAGCACTGATCCGCACGAGTCGTCTCCGGGCTACATTCCTGCGGCCCTGGTATATTCTTGGCCCCGGACATCGGTGGCCTCTCCTGCTGCTTCCCGCCTACAGGCTCATGAGCCTGCTGCCCTCAACCAGAGAGGCAGCGGCACGTTTGGGTCTTGTCACCGTCGAAGACATGCTTGTCACGCTGGTCTGGGCAATCGAACATCCGCCCGAAACGATTCGCATCATTGATGTCCCTGAGATCCGTCGTCTGGGAAAAGCGCCACGATGAAGCCGGTGGCCCTCGTCACCGGAGCAGCGGGACTCATCGGCAGTTATCTCGCACGAACGGCAGGCCGGTGGGCGCGCAACTGGCAGGTGTGTGGTGTGACGCGGGCTGATACGGACCTGCTTGATCACCGGGCCGTGACCGATCTCTTCCGACAACACGATCCTCAGGTCGTCATCCATTGCGCGGCGTTGAGCCGTACCGGTCTCTGTGAACAGGATCCTTCTCTGGCCCGACGGACCAATGTGGAGGCTACGCAACGACTGGCCGAGCTATCCCGGGATATTCCGTTCGTGTTGTTTTCGAGCGATCAAGTGTTTGACGGAACGAAAGGCGGATATGTCGAAGGCGATCAGGTCAATCCGCTCAATGTGTACGGGCAGACAAAAGCAGAGGCCGAGCAGGTAGTGCTGCAGAATCCTGCCCATTCGGTGATTCGAGTGGCCCTAACAGCCGGAACATCTCCGACGCGCGACCGGAGTTTCGTCGAGGACATGGTGCGCGCTGCCGTGAAGGGAATGAGGCTCACGCTCTTCACCGATGAGTTTCGATGTCCACTTCCCGCAGGGGCGATCGCGCGAGCCGTCTGGGAATTGCTCCAGCATGACCGGCCGGGACTCTATCATCTC
>JBEVJJ010000043.1:0-4533 GCA_040510255.1 Nitrospiraceae bacterium
CGACGGCGAAGGGGCGAGTTGACATCAATATGTCTCAACAATATGCTTTGATGGATGAGAACGACCATTAATCTGCCGGATGCACTCCTGACCCAGATCAAGAAACTGGCGGCCACGTCGCGCACTACGATCACCGCACTGATTGAGGATGCCTTGCGCGAGGCGCTTGCCAGACGCCGTCGCACGCGACGGCACGAGCGCGTGACCTTGAGGACATACGGAAAACAGGGGCTCCTCCCTGGAGTGAATATCGACGACACCGCCTCCATGCTGAATCTGATGGAGTCATCCGTTGGTCCTGCCCGACGTTAATGTGCTGATCTATGCACCCACCGGCAGGACTCTGCCCGCCACTCTGATTATCTGGATTGGCTGAATCAGATCCTGAGATCCGACGCGACATTCGGGATCTCCGATCTCGTGCTGAGCGGGTTTCTTAGAGTTGTGACCCACCCACGCGTCTTTGGCGATCCAACTCCACTGGGCCTCGCCCTACAGTTTGCGGTGTCGTTGCGCAATCACCCCAATGCGGTGACGCTTGCACCCGGCGAACGGCACTGGAATATCTTCCAGCGCCTCTGCCAAGAAGTGAACGCAAAGGGAAACCTCATCGCAGATGCCTATTTGGCCGCTCTCGCTATTGAGACCGGTGCGGAATGAATCACGACCGACCGGGACTACGCCCGCTTTTCCGGCCTACGCTGGAAGCATCCCCTGGCCTGATCCGCTATTCGAATGTTGGGAAAGGATGTGGATGTCGTTGATTGCGGCACTACCGAGGTCGTCTCATGCTGTATGTGAACGTCCCACAATGGGGGTGCAGCGAACAAGACGTTGTTGAACGCCAACTGTTGCGATGTCTTCATTTCGTCCCCACGCCGATGTTGATCGGGTTCGTGAGCTTGGCGGCGCCGCTGCGACCTGCGCGCTCGCGGATCATCTTCTCCAGCGCCTGCCGGACCACGTCTCTCTCGACGTGCGTCAGGTTCAGGGTACCGAGCACCTCCTCGACGAGGGGATTGCTCCACACCAGCCAGTCCCACAATTCCCTTCCGGTCTGGAACTCCGTGGTCTCGGTGATGGTCTCGACCGTGATGTCCGCCAGTCCGGCGATGGCGAATGCAGTGCGCAGTCTCTCTGGATCCTGCAACTGGAAAGGCAGCGGTGGAGGATCCATCGGCGGGCCGTTGAAGTCGGGACGGACCGACTGAACGGCGCCCACGAAGAAGCTGAAGAACTCGATCTTGTGCGGATCGCCGTAGACATTCATCAGCACACGGCCGCCTGGTTTGACCACGCGCACCATCTCACTGATGCCCTTTGGCATATCAGGAAATAGCATGACGCCGAACTGCGATCCGGCTATGTCGAAGGAGTTGTCATCCAGTTCAAGCGCGTGGCCGTCCATGACACGGGCCTCAATCTTGAGCCCCTCCCGCCTCGCTCGCGCTCTGAGCAACTCGAGCATGACGGGAGACTGATCCGTCGCCAGTACCTGCGCGCCGAGGCGCGACGCCGGAATACTGAGGGCGCCGCTGCCGGCCGCCACGTCCAGGAACCGCATGCCGGGACTGAGCTCGGCACGGCAGAGACCTTCGTTCCCCAACCACATCTGCGTGGGAGTATTGGTCTTGTCATAGCCTGGCGCGATGTGGTCCCAGGCAAGGCGCGTTACATTTCTTTCAGACGTCGTCGTGGTCATGGCTTCCTCCTTTGGTGGCTGGGAGATCTCTTGCTCGACAATAAGCGGTAGTCTAGACTCGAATGGACTCGCATCCTTTGCCGGAAATCCGTGTTTCTTTGCAGCTATCGTTCGAATATCTATCTCGGTGTGGAGGAGTGAACGATGGATGCACTCTCGGAGGCGTTGAACTCAGTCCGCATGACAGGGGCCATATTTTTCGATGCGATCTGCACCGCGCCCTGGGGCTTCGCCGTGCCGGCCATGAAACAAGCGGCGCACGTGCTGTCTCCCGGAACCGAGCGGCTCGTGGGATACCATTTGGTCGCGGAGGGAACGGCTCTAGTCAGGCTCGAGGGCGAGGCAGACGTTCCCGTCGCAGCCGGGGATATCGTGATCATTCCGCACGGCGACGCCCATACGGTCACCAATGGTGCGCCGTCAAAGCTGATCGACAGCGGTGCCTCACTGAGCAGCTTCCTTGAGGGTGATCTCAGCACCATGCGTCTGGGCGGCGGCGGCGCCCCGACACGCTTTATCTGTGGCTATTTTGGATGCGAGCGTCATGCAGACCGACTGTTTCTCGCCGGGCTCCCGTCCATGATCAAAATCAACATCCTGGGAGATTCCGCCGGCAAGTGGCTGGACAGTTCGATTCGACATCTGGTCGCTGAAGCAGGATCGGGGCGTCCCGGACGCAAGGTTCTCCTTTCGAAAATGGCCGAAGCACTCTTTATCGAGACGTTGCGACGATACATGGAGCAATTGCCGCCGGAGCAGACCGGTTGGCTTGCGGCAGCACGGGATCCGATCGTTGGTGGTGCGCTTGCCTTGTTCCATCGCCTGCCCTGCCACTCTTGGACCCTCGCCGGACTTGCTGAGGAGGTGGGGGCTTCACGCTCCGTTCTGGCGGAACGGTTCGCGCACTTTCTCGGTGAGCCCCCCCTGACCTATCTGGCGCGCTGGCGCCTGCAGCTCGCAGCGAGAAGGCTCCAGACGACCCGACACACGGTCATGCAGATCGCAGTGGACGTTGGTTATGAATCCGAGGCCGCCTTCAACCGCGCGTTCAAGCGCGAGTTCGGCATTCCTCCGGCGCAATACCGAAAGAAGGTCGCCGGAAGCACTGTCGGGGTGACAACGAAGAGGCTGCTTGCTGAGAAATAGGTCGGGAGGCTTTGGCGGCAGGCCGCCACCTCGCGTCGTGCGCGATGAACTGCTCTTCATCGATATCTTCATTGCGAATCCTAGTCCTATTGCTCTTCCTCTCCGTAGTAACGGGCTGCACCTTCAAGTCGCTAGAACTGCGAAAGACGTAGTTGATGAATTCAAGAAGGTACTGCAATGAAAACCGAGTGCGCTGTCAAATAGAGAGCCGATTGCCTTCGCAAGAAAGGACGCGCCGCCAAACCGTGAATGAGTTATTTCGAGAATTGGTGAGCTGAGTCATTCAAAGGAAAGACCTCTACTAACTGTACTGATGACAAAAGGCACACGCTAAGCTATTATCTTGGCGTGAGGACATACCGATGGAGCGAGAAGAAGAACGAGCAACTGAAGCAGTCTCGAGGCATCTCGTTCGAAGACATCGTTCTAGCGCTTGAATCGGGCGGGCTCCTCGATGTTCTCACTCATCCGAATCCGAGACGGTATCCGAACCAGAAGGTGCTGGTTGTGGCAGTGATGGAATATGTCTATCTCGTTCCTCACGTCGAGGAGCCCGACCACATCTTTCTCAAGACAGTCATCCCGAGCCGAAAAGCCACGCGAGACTACGGAAGAAGAGGTGAGAAATGAAGGGACTGGACCAGGAAGAAAAGCGGATTCTCTCCGCGTACGAAAGGGGCAAGCTCAGATCGGTGGTGACGTCAGAGGCCTCTCTGCATCGATACCGCGAATATGCTCGCGCCACGCTGACCAAGAACCGTCGGGTGAATATCCGCCTATCTACGCTGGACCTGGCCGATATCCAGGCGCGAGCGGCCGAGGAAGGCATACCCTATCAAACCCTTATGGCAAGTGTGCTGCACAAATTCGCGACAGGCCGTCTCCGCGACCGAAGATCGAGCTTGAATTCGCGTTCAAGGCACAAGGCCCGTAAACGCACCGCGGCCTAGGACCGTAGCCGAACTCCAGGTCTCGATTGTGAGAGGATCCGTCGATCCTGAAGCAGTGTTCGCCCCTTTAGTCTTGCAGCTCCCTCAGCCGCCGTTTCAGAAACCGCCGTTCCGGTTCCTGCTGGGTAAGGGAGAGGGCTCGCTCATAGGAGGCTCGAGCGTCACCCGTCCGGCCCAATCGCCGGCAGAGATCGGCCCGCGCCGCGTGCGCCAGATGATAGGTCGCAAGTTCACCCCGAGCCAGAATTTCATCGATGAGCGTCAGTCCTGCTAATGGGCCCTCTCGCATGGCGACCGCCGCCGCGCGATTCAACTCGACCACCGGCGACGGCTCGGCCCGTATCAACACATCATAGAGCCCGACAATCTGCGCCCAATCCGTAGCGGCGGGGCTGGAAGCCTGGGCATGCACCGCCGCGATCGCCGCCTGAAGCGTGTATGGTCCAATCTGGCGCGACGACAACGCCCGTTCTACCAGAGCCACCCCTTCCGCGATCTGCTCCCGGTTCCACAGAGAGCGATCTTGATCTTCCAGAAGAATGAGATCGCCCGTCGGCGTGGTGCGCGCGGCGCGCCGTGAATCTTGCAGCAGCATCAGCCCCAACAGACCCGTCACTTCAGCTTCCGGAAGCAATTGGTTCAACACGCGTCCCAGGCGAATCGCCTCACCGGAGAGATCGTATCGTATGAGCGAGCCGCCGGACGAAGCCGAATATCCCTCGTTGAACACCAGGT
>JBEVJJ010000044.1:0-9473 GCA_040510255.1 Nitrospiraceae bacterium
TGCGTGGCATGTTCGCGTTTGCGCTTTGGGATGGCCGCCAGCGACGTCTGATGCTGGCACGTGATCGGATGGGGGAGAAGCCGCTGTACCTCTACCGTGAAAACGGTATCGTGTTTTTCGCCTCCGAACTTAAAGCGGTGATGGCGACCGGGAGAATCCCCTTCGCATTGGATCCTCATGCTATCGACCTCTACTTTCATTACAACTATATCCCTGAGCCTCTCACTCCGATACAGGGAGTGCGCAAGCTGCCAGCGGCCCATGTGTTGACCATCGATGGGGAGACGGGGACACAGACGGAATGGTGCTATTGGCGCATGGAGGAGGCTCCGCCGCTGACCGGCGATCCCGTTGAACTGATCAAAAATGAATTGGAAACCATTAGCGAACTGATCGTTCGTTCGGACGTTCCCGTGGGCATCGCGCTCAGCGGTGGGCTCGATTCCAGTGCCATTGCGGCGATGGCCTCGCGAAAGTATCCCGGCGTCATGCAGGCCTTTACGGTTGGCTATGAGGGGAACGGCGAGAGCGACGAACGAGAGGCGGCCAGGGCATACGCAGACTTTCTCGGTCTGCCATTTCATTCGATTGAACTTCACGCAGAGGATGTGGCCGCCTTCTTTCCGGAGTTGACGTATTGGCTGGATGATCCGATCGGCGACATCTCGGCATTTGGATATTACTCCGTGATGAAGGCGGCCAAAGCGCAAGGCGTCTCCGTGATGCTTCAAGGCCATGGAGGAGATGAGCTCTTCTGGGGCTATCCATGGGTGCGCCAAGCAGTCACACAGACTCAAAGGAAGCTCAAGGGGTGGCAAGCGGGTGCTCCGCAGTTTCGAGATTACCTCACGCTGAGGCTGCCTGCGTATTGGAATCCATGGGGTGTAAAAGAATGGCTGAAGTCCGGAGCCGGGATCAGGGAATCATGGGCAGTCTACTCACGAGACCGCCTCAGTCCAAGAGAGCAGACGGTATTTTATGACCTGACGCCGGATTTCCGTCTCGCTCGAAAAGAACTGAAGGGGCTGTATGACAAACAGTTTCATGACGAACTACAGGAGTCGCAGCCCTATGCGCTTTTTACCTTGCCTCTCCCATGGCCTCAGATCGACGTGCTGCTGACTCGCCTAATTTGTCAAACCTACCTCCAGGAAAACGGCATTGCGCAAGGGGATCGGCTCAGTATGGCGTCGTCGGTCGAACTGCGATTACCGCTCGTTGATTACCGATTGGTTGAAACGGTGATCGGATTACGCAAGACGATTCCCGACCACCGGTTTCACCCAAAGTTGTGGTTACGGGAGGCGCTCAAGGCCATGGTCCCGGAATGGGTCATCAACCGGCCGAAACGTGGTTTCACGCCTCCTCTGCATCAATGGCATAAGGCCATCTTTGCTGCCCATGGAGCCAAATTGAATGACGGCTTCTTGGTGAGCAGAGGCGTCTTGAGATCTCAGAGTGGAACGCTATTGAGCAAAGGGCCGTACCCTGCCGAAGCAGGCGCACCCATTTCGTTTAAAGCGCTCACGCTTGAGCTCTGGTGTCGAAGCCTGTTGGCTGCTGAAACCCGCTGGTCGGAAGCCCGCGAAATGTCTGAAACGGTACAGATCTCACGATGAGGAGTTGAACATGGCTCATGCTCCCATCGCACTATTTGTCTACAATCGGCCAGAGCACTTGCTTCGCACCCTCTCGTCTCTGCGCGCCAATCCACTGGCTCGAGACAGTACCCTCTACGTGTTCAGCGACGCTGCCGTCGGTCCTCAGGACAGCGAGGCAGTCGAAACCGTCCGGCGTATCGTGAAAACCACGGACGGCTTTAATGAGATTTGCGTTCGCGAGCAGCCCAAGAATCTCGGCCTTGCCAAATCCATCATCGCGGGGGTGACTGAACTGGCTGCTGCCTATGGACGAGTGATCGTCTTGGAGGATGACCTCGTCATGGCCCCTGGCTTCTTGACATACATGAATGAAGCACTGGATCGGTACGACAAGGACCAGCAAGTCATGCAGGTGTCGGGCTATATGTTTCCCATCGAACGACCGAAGCGGGTTGGACAAACCTTCTTTTGCAGGATTCCGACGAGTTGGGGATGGGGCACGTGGTCACGAGCCTGGGAACGTTTTAATTCGGATTCCACTCAGATGGTGGAATTTCTAAGAAGTCATCCGGATCGGCGTGAGGCCTTTAATCTGAACGGCGCCTATCCGTACTTTGACCATCTGACCCTTCAGGCTCAAGGGAAGCTTGATGTGTGGGGAGTGCGTTGGTACGCCAGCATGTTCACCGCCGGTGGCCTCTGTCTCTATCCCGGTCAGTCCCTTGTCCAAAACATTGGCATGGATGGAACTGGCGTGCATTGCGGTCATTCGTCATATTTCGAGGTCGACCTGAGCGTCTCGGAGCGGTGGAATTTCCCCGATCGCATCGAAGAGTCCATGACCACATTCGAGGCTATCCGCTCCTTTCTTATTGGATTGCGAACTCAGGGCAAGAGCGGTGCGATTGTCGATTTGGTTTCCCGACTTCGCGACGTCGCGGGTAGAATGAGACGGGCTATTACGTATGTGGGATAAGGAATCGACGAGCGCTGGTCTACACACATGCCTACCGTGAGTTGGTTACAGCAGGAATTCAGTTATGGGTATGACAGCGGCAACATCCTCTCTCTCATTCCCAGGGGGGTCAGGCGGTCAGAGGAGGAAAGAAGCGGGGGATCGTACCGCCGCGTGTTCAAGAAAGCGCTTCAGCCCCACCTCTGTTCCGATGCCAGGGTATTGGAGTTGGGACCAGGAAAAGGTTCATGGTCTCGGGCCATCCTCCGATACATCCCTCAAGGCGAGCTGCACACCGTCGATTTCCAAGACGTCACGCAATGGCTGAAGCCGGAAAACTATCCGGGCCGGCTGATCTGCCACCATGTGCAGGACAACAGCTTTCATGGGCTTCCTGATGGGTACTTTGATGTGTTTTGGTCGTTCGGAGTGCTGTGTCACAACCAACCGTGGTCGATTCTCGACATCCTCACTCGTGCCCGAGGCAAGATGAAGCCTCGGGCTGTCGCCATTCATCAGTACGGCGATTGGGAAAAACTCGAGGCGTTCGGTTGGGATCGAGGGGGAGTTCCTCAAGAATTCAAATCGAAGACTGACGAAGAGATCTGGTGGCCGCGCAACGATCGGTGCCTCATGACCAAACTGGCCACCAAGGCGGGCTGGGAAGTCCTCAGCGCCGACTTGGATCTGCTTCAACGGGATTCCCTCATGCTGTTGCGCAACCCATAGTCGTCAATCACTCAAACAGTAGGGGGGCATTCGTGTTAGCCAAGATACTTGGTCCTATGCTGGCTTTTGGAACCCGATGGGCGAAGGGCCGTCACAGCCGGAAATTCGGCACTGCCGGACTGCGACCGACTGCAGAGGACGAAGATCATGAGACCGTTCAGTTCGTTCGTCCCTATACCATGACGTCTCCGGAACGCATTCGCGCCCTGTGCTCGGCCGTTCGATACATCGAAAACGCTGGCATCGAGGGTGCGGTGGTCGAGTGCGGCGTCTGGCGTGGCGGAAGCATGATGGCGGTTGCGCGAACCCTCTCGAACCTGGGCGCAGCCGACCGCGACTTGTATCTCTTCGATACCTTTGAAGGCATGACGGAGCCGGGTCCTCACGATGTTGCGCTGAGCGGAGAAACGGCCAAGTGCCTTCTAGAGCAGAGCGCTCGGACCGAAGAAGACATGGTGTGGTGCTACGCGCCTCTGGAGCGAGTGGCTCAAGCACTGGCCTTAACGACGTATCCGAAGAAATCGATTCATCTCATCCCGGGACGCGTCGAACACACCTTGGCGACCGCGGCCCCGAATTCCATTGCCCTTTTACGCCTCGATACGGACTGGTACGAGTCGACACGACATGAAATGGAGATATTGTTTCCGCGACTGTGCAGGGGGGGCGTGCTGATCATCGACGATTATGGGCATTGGCATGGTGCGCGTCGGGCCGTTGACGAGTATGTGGCTGCTCACCAACTGAAGCTTCTTCTTCATCCGATCGATTACACCGGCCGCATCGCAGTGAAGGCTTTCGACTGACAAAGAAACGGTGACCTGTGCAGCCAGCTCTCGTCAATATCGGCTGTGGCGCAACCTGGCATCCGTCCTGGACCAATCTGGATGTGCATCCACTCAGCCCGCAAGTGCGATCGTGGGATGTGAGTCATGGCCTTCCCTTCGGAACCGAACAGATCGATGCCTGCTATGCCTCCCATGTGCTCGAACATCTCACACGAGCGCAGGCTCGAGCCCTGCTGCTGGAAAGTTTTCGTGTGCTTCGTCCTGGGGGCATCATTCGACTCGTGGTCCCGGATCTTGAAGCGATCGTCCGGGAATACCTTGATGTCGTCGCACGTGCCGACAAGGGAGAGGAGGCCGCCCTTAGCCAGTATGAGTGGATCACGCTCGAATTGCTGGATCAACTTGTCCGCGACAAGTCCGGCGGTGAGATGGAGCACTATTTACGAAGCAAGGCTCTCACCCATGCGGACTATGTCATCGCGCGCATTGGACCGGAGGCGGCGAGCTATATGGGCGTTCAAACCGTGAACGGACATCGTTCAAACACCGGCAGGGAAGCAGCTTCTGACGGTGTTGCGCAATCCGTGAGGACCCTCATCACGGGTGCTGTGAGGACGATTCGATCCAAGGTGGGCACCGGTCACACCAGGATGAAGCTCTGCAAAGTCCTGTTGGGAAAACGAGGGGAAGAGGCCGTTCGAGAGGGGCTCTTTCGCCGATCCGGGGAATGTCACCGTTGGATGTACGACCGATTCTCGCTCAGGCAACTCCTCGAGCAATGCGGGTTTTCGGAGGTGCGCACGTGCACGGCCTTCGAGAGCCGCATCGCAGGATTTGCATCATTTGGTCTGGACGTCGTAGACGGCAAAGTCAGAAAGCCGGATTCGCTGTTCATGGAAGGCGTGAAAATTTAGAGTGATAGCGAACCCCGAGGCGCTCTTGTCTATATGAAAAAATGGATTTCCAGGATCTTTCAATGGCTGGGGTTAGAGATACGCCGTTCGCGCCGTGGTGCGTCGAATAGTCGGAAGCCTGAGCTAGCCTCCCTGGATGGCGTTCTAGAACAAGTCAAGAACAGGGGCTTTGTCCCCGCGACCGTGATAGATGTGGGAGCGGCGATGGGGTCGTTTACCAGAGCCTGCCATCGATTTTTCCCTCATGCAAAATATCTTCTCATTGAACCGCTGAAAGAATATCTGCCTTCGTTGGCTAAGGTTGTGGAGACCATTCCCAACGCGAGCTATGAAATGGCCGCGGCATCGGCCACGAGCGACCCGGTCATCCTCAATGTGCATGAGGACCTCGTCGGTTCATCGCTGTATCGAGAAAGCGAAGAGGGGACAGGCGTTAACGGCGTTCCGCTAGAAGTGCCGGGCGTGACACTCGATCGTCTAGTCGAGCAAACGCAGGCTCAGCCTCCCTTTCTGATCAAAGTTGACGTCCAAGGAGCGGAACTCGACGTGTTGGCGGGGGCCCAGACGACATTGCGCCACGCGGAGCTGGTCCTGCTTGAAGTGTCGTTCTTTCAGTTTTTCGAAGGAGCGCCGCTGTTTTGTGAAGTCCTGGCCCATATGAAGTCTCAGGGGTTTGTTCCTTACGACCTGCTCGGCTTGCAGTACCGGCCTATCGACGGCGCCTTGTCACAGGTGGACGTTGTCTTTGTGAAAGAGCATGGACCTTTCCGCAGGATCCACGCCTACGCGACGGCTGTACAGCGTCGTGCACAGAATCAGGACTATCGTTCGTACCTGTTGAAGACTTTGTCCGCAGAGCGAGCGCAGTGAGTACACCATCGCTGAAAATATCTATCGTCACGCCATCGTTTAACCAGGCGGCCTTTCTCGAAGAGACTATTGACTCCGTTCTCTCTCAACGGGATCCCAACCTTGAATACGTCATCATTGACGGCGGATCGACCGACGGCAGCGTCGATATTATCCGGCGTCACGCCGGACAATTGGCGTATTGGGTGAGCGAGCCGGACAAAGGACAGTACGACGCCATTAATAGAGGCTTCGCGAAGGTCACCGGCGACGTGATGGCCTGGATCAATAGTGACGACAAGTACACGCCCTGGTGCTTCTCGATCGTGCGCGAGATTTTCACACGGTTCCCGGAGGTCGAGTGGATCAGCACCGTCCAGCCGCTGAGCTGGAACGCGCAGGGGCAAGCCAGCTCCATCAATTTCAGTGGAGGATTCAATCGGGCCTCCTTTTTCAAGGGAGGCAACCTGCCGACGGAGGGGTCGTTCGG
Organism: Nitrospiraceae bacterium; assembly: GCA_040510255.1. Lineage (GTDB taxonomy): Bacteria > Nitrospirota > Nitrospiria > Nitrospirales > Nitrospiraceae > DASSBQ01. Next base: position 6,327 of record JBEVJJ010000044.1, read on the forward strand.
CAGACGCTTCATCCAGCAGGAGTCGACATTTTGGCGACGGTCCTTGTGGGAACGAGCCGGAGGACGATTGGATACCTCGCTCCGGCTGGCGGCGGATTTTGAGTTATGGGCCAGATTTTACCGGCATGCGGACCTCTGCGGAGTATTGGCTCCATTGGGCGGATTCCGTGCATACGGAAACCAGAAGTCGGTGCTCCAAGCCGCCGAATACATGGAAGAGGCAGAACGAGTCCTCCTACAGTACGGCGGCCGGCCCTGTCGGGGGCCGGAAGCCCTGCTGCGAGGAGCGTTGTGGAAGGTGGGGCGGCATCTGTCACTGGCATCCCTGCCACGGGTATTGCGGGCAATCGGTCATCGTTCCGGGCTCACCTTTCCGACAAAGGTGATGGTGTGGGACGGTGCAGAATGGAGAATTATTTCCGGCTTTGTCATCTAGCTGCTAATCTAGCCGAATGAGGATTCTCCAGGTTAGTACGTATGACAAGGCAGGCGGCGCTGAAGCTGTCGCCTGGCAGCTCTTCGAGCAGTATCGGCGCCGAGGCCACCGGTCAGCTATCGTCGTCGGAGAGAAGTCCAGCAACGATCCTCAAGTCATCCCTTTATCACGAGCGATCTCGGGTCGAACTTCTGGAACATTGCTGGCTCATCTCAGTCAGTGGTTATGCCCCTATGAAGGACGCGTCCGGGGCGTGTGGCGGCTGCGCCGGTGGCTCAATGCGTATATCGCCCATCCCCACAACTGGTGGCAGACTCGTTTAGGTAGGGAGAACTTCGATTTCCCGGAAACGTGGAGACTGCTCGAACTCTTCCCCGAACGTCCGGACATTCTTCATTGCCATAATCTTCACGGAGCCTGGTTATCCCGCGGCGGATACTTCGACTTGAGAGCCTTGCCTTGGCTGAGCCGGCAAGTCCCCACCGTCATGACCTTGCATGATACGTGGATGCTGGCCGGCCACTGCGCGTACACCCTCGGCTGCGAGCGGTGGAAAACCGGTTGTGGACACTGCCCAGACCTATCGATCTATCCCGCGATCTCCCGTGATGCCACGGCCTTCAATTGGAGTCGTAAGCGGGAAATATATGCGAAGGGTCGCTTCCATATTGCGACGCCCTCCCGTTGGTTATTACGTCAGGTCGAACAGTCCATGTTGGCTCCCGCCATGGTCGAGGGCCGCGTCATACCGAACGGCGTGGACTCCCTCGTCTTCTCGACAGGCTCAAAACAGCAGGCGAGGGAGTCGTTGGGTCTACCTCAGAAGGACGCCATCCTGCTCTTTGTCGCCAATGCTGCCCGGAGCAACGTCTTCAAGGACTATCGCACTGTCGAACAGTGTGCCATTCGAACAGCTTCGGGCTACCGACGCGCCAAAGTCATCTTGATTGTCGTCGGAGAGAAGGGAGAGCCCATTTCATTCGACAATGGAGAGATCCGCTTTGTGGGCTATCAGCGGGACCAGCACACAATGGCCCGATATTATCAGGCAGCGGACGTCTACGTTCATGCGGCGAAGTCCGACACGTTTCCCAATACGATCCTGGAGGCGCTCGCCTGTGGCTTGCCGGTCGTAGCAACGGCAATTGACGGGATTCCCGAACAAATTGACGACGGGCGAACGGGGTTCCTCGTCCCTGCCGGCGACGCCGAAGGCATGGCCCAACGAGTCGTCCGGCTGCTCGAGCGAGAAGGCATTCGCTTGTTGATGGCAGGCGAAGCACAGCAAAAGGTGAAGGACCGCTTCGATATTCACCAACAAGTGCGCGCCTATTTGGACTGGTACGACTCGATCCTCCTGCGTGCGCCGTCCGCCCGGGCGCTTCACCATGCGAACTAAGGTCATGCTGTTGGCAGTGGGGCTGGGAGTCGGAGGAACCGAAACGCATGTGCTCGAGCTGGCGTCGGGCATCGACCGCTCGAAGTTCGATGTGACGGTCTGTTCCCTGAAGAGCGGCGGATGCTTGGTGGAGGAGCTTCGCCGGCGGGGCATACGGGTGGTCTGCCTGAACGGAGCCGGAAAATTTGACCTTCGGGTCCTGTTTCGCTTGTGGAAACTCATGCAGGAAGAGCGGCCGGACGTGATTCAGTCGTTTCTGTTTTGGGCCAATCTGGCGGCCCGTCTCTTGGGGCGTCTGTCCAATGCGGTCCGGGTGGTGTGCTCCTATCATGACGAGATCGTGAGTGAGGGATGGCTCGTGCGGATGATCGACCGTTTCACGTTCCAATGGTCCCATGCGGTGGTCTGTTGCTCGGAAGCGGTGCGACGCTCGGTCTCGAACTGTCTCGGCGCACCGGCCGCTCGGCAGACAATCATTCCCTTCGGCGTCGATGCCGGTCAGTTTGCGGTGGGCGATGCCGCGAGCAAGAAAGAGCTGTGCCTGCGGGACGGGAGGCCGATCGTCGGGACGGTGTGCCGGATCGCCGAACCGAAAAAGGGCTTACGCGTGCTGTTGCGGGCGATGGCGGCGTTGAACATGGGCGGCAACGAGCCACGCTGCCAGCTCCTGATTGTGGGCGAGGGGCCGGCGCGCGAGTCGCTCGAGGCGCTGAGCCGGCAGTTGGGTCTTTCCGACTGCACGGTATTCGCCGGCGCGAGGAGAGACATTCCAAGGATCCTCCCGCTGTTGGATCTTTTCGTGCTTCCGTCGCTGTATGAAGGGTTCGGCATCGCCATTCTCGAAGCCATGGCCGCTGGAAAACCGGTGGTGGCCACGGCGGTCGGCGGCATCCCGGAGTTCGTCGTGCCGGGCGAGACCGGACTGCTCGTGGAAGCGGGAAACGCCGCGGCGCTCGCCGACGCGATTGGATCTCTGCTGCGCGATCCAGAGCGAGCCAGGCAGATGGGAATTCGGGGGCGGGCACGCGTGCTCGCTGCATTTCAAATGTCCACCGTTGTTCGGCGACATGAGCAGGTGTACGAAGCCTGTGTGGGTCATGCCTAAGGCGGATCGGGAAGTCACGAAGGCACAACGATGTCTCTCCTGCTGCTGACATTCCTCTTGTCGTTCGCACTTGCCCTGTACGGTGTTCCTATTGCCAGGCAGGCGGCGCTGAAATACGGCATCGTGGATGCGCCGGACGGGCGGCTTAAACATCAGAAGGAGCCGGTGCCGTATTTTGGAGGCCTGGCCATCTATCTGGCCTTCCTG
>JBEVJJ010000045.1:0-4940 GCA_040510255.1 Nitrospiraceae bacterium
GCGATCGAAAGCACCGCTCTCGTTTCAGGTTTGATCGTATTTGTGGCTGAGTTCGGAAGATTGATATCGATGCCGCGATACAGCATCGGGGCCGTCACCATGAAAATGACCAACAGCACCAATACGACGTCCACCAGAGGTATCACATTTATTTCTGCCATGAAGCGTCGATGTCTGGTCTCGATCATCCTTGCACACCAACCGCCGTCGGTTTGGACCGCGTCTGCAGCGACCGTATAACCTCGACGGTGAACGACTCGATTCGAAACACGGTCTTTCGAATGCGAGTGAGAAAATAGTTGTAGGCAATGACGGCCGGAATGGCGGCAAATAGGCCGGCGGCGGTGGCAACGAGCGCTTCCGATACGCCGGGTGCGACTGCGGCAATGCTGGCCGTCCCCTGGAGACCGATTTCCCGGAATGAATCAATGATGCCCAACACGGTGCCAAGGAGACCGATAAACGGAGTAATGTTGCCTGTGGTGGCCAGCACGGGCAGATAGGACTCCAAATGCGCGATCTGATTTTGCACGAGATAGCCGATGGTCTTATCGATATAGTGACGATCAGCCGACGCATGGACCTCGTGAGCCTCCCCATCCCCCTCTATCGTCCACACACGATCCATGATGCCTTGAAAGACCTTGGCGCTTGGACTTCCGTCGACGCGCTTCGATTGTCGGTACAGTTCATCCAGATCACGCACCTTGGTGAACACGGTAAAGAACCGCTGATCCTCGCGGTCCGCCGTCTTGAACACACGCCACTTGTAGAGAATAACGGCCCATGAAATGACCGAAAAGAAAAATAACAACAGTAAAACAATTTTTGACACGGCACCCAGCGAACCAAACAACATTGGTCCCGACTGAAACATCAGCTTAAACCTTTCCCTCCAGGTAAGAGACCATGTAACGCGCTAGCATGGATTGTACCAAGGCTGAGGAAATGGCGGGGCCGACGGGATTTGAACCCGCGACCTCCAGATTGACAATCTGGCGTCCTAACCAGGCTGAACGACGGCCCCGCACAGTCAATGATGGCGGAAGAGTTGTTTCGATGACTCAAGATTCGAATAGCGTATTCAGCATACGGTAGAGCATTCCCTTGTACACCACTACTAATGGTCTAGGCAATGCCCCACCGCACCTTCGTGCACAGGTCAATTTGGTAGGCGGAACAGGGATCGAACCTGCGACTTCTGCCTTGTAAGGGCAGCGCTCTCCCAACTGAGCTATCCGCCTGATTTTTCAAGGTCTGATGAGATTTTTGCGATGCTATCAACTCTCTCTTCCCTTGTCAATAAATAATGGGCCAATCTTGTCAGATCCACCCTACGGATAGAGGCCCGCGAACGACGCGCGGACTCATTTCCGATCAGGATGCGTGTCCCGTGGATAGGAGGCGGTGTGGCGTGGGAAACACGCAGTGTGGACTTTTTTCAAGCGGGCACGTTCGACATGGGTGTAAATCTGTGTCGTGGCGATATCGGTATGCCCGAGCATTGCTTGGACCGAACGCAGATCCGCGCCGCGCTCAAGAAGATGCGTAGCAAACGAGTGTCGCAACATATGCGGGGAGGGTAACGGCGTCAGACCGACACGGGCTGCACGCGTGCGCAACAATTTCCAAAATCCCTGGCGCGTCATCGGCGTTCCACGTCGCGTGACGAACATGTAGCGCGATGATCGTCGTTTCAACAGCAGGGGGCGCGTGCGCATGAGATAGTCACGCAGCTTGGCCGTGGCGATCTCTCCCATGGGAACAAGCCGTTGTTTGTTGCCCTTGCCGAGAATGATTGCAAATCCGACATCGAGATTCACGTCCGTAATCTGGAGCGTGACCAATTCGGACACGCGCAGGCCTGTTGCGTACAATACTTCCACCATCACGCCATCCCGCGCATCTTCGAGGGTGGAGTGCTCCGGCGCATCGAGCAATCTGGTCACTTCGTCCATCCCCAGGGTCTTGGGCAATGTTCTGCCCCGCAGGGCTTGTCGCAACCGGATCGCCGGATTCTCGGAAAGAACACCCATCTGCGTCAAAAACCTAAACCATCCACGAATCGCAGCAATGCAGCGCCGGCGCGACGAGGGCGCAAGACCTTGTCGATGAAGGGCTTCGAGAAACGCGGACAGTTGCTCTCTATTGACTTGGGTGAGGCGTCGAATCCCTTGCACCTCGATGAACGACTGAAACTTCCCGAGATCCGACTTGTATGCCAACACAGTATTGAGCGAGAGTCCGCCTTCCACACGGAGAGAGCTGGCATAGCGATCGAGCAACTCGTCGAACGGACGCCGGCGTGGCGACTCACCTTTGCGATTGATGTTCTTCATTCCATCTATCCTCGTCGGCAACCTGCACGCAACCAGCGTATTATTGATCAACCGCGAACATGACTATAGACAACGACAACCGGTAACACAACGCGAATACTGCACTTACCTTGACACCCCTGCATGCGTCTCCTATAGTGCTTTTTGATCGCGGCGCGATCATGGTGTTGAGCGACCCGCCAGCTGTGCAAGACGCAATGTGCTTACAAGACAGGGGCTCCTGCGAGACGCTGGGCGCTCGCAGAACAGCGCCCGCCCATAAAGACCGTGGATGCGGTCACGAGAGACGGCCGGCTCATAACAGTGTGGCCCGCTCACGAAGACTCGGGGGACTAACGGGACACGGCCACCTCTCCTTCTCGACGGCGCTCACAAACCTGACTCGTCTTCTTTGGCGAGTGGTGAGCCTCATACCTTCTTCGTCGCCTCGCGCACCTCATTATTCTTCACGCCCTGCACCGTTCCAGATTGTATGAGCGCCCACAGGATCCTGCGACAGACTGCACAGCGCCAGAAATCGGGAGGCTGTTCCAGTTCTCATGTACCCCTCGGCCTCGCCGTCGCGCTCCTCCTCGGTTTAGGTTTCTTCTTCGACGGTCTTCCGGGTTTTGCGGCAAAAACCCCTGCGCCGCCGCGCACGCCGCAAACCAAGAATCCGTCCGCGCAAGCCCAGGCCACGCTTGACCAAGCCAAACGGTTGATCGATTCAGACCAGCCCGAGTCTGCTGCGACGGTCCTGCGCAAATTCATCGGTTCCTCGCCAAATCCCGACCAGATGGACGATGCCTATCTACTCATGGCGGCTGCCATGTTCGGCATGAAGGAGTACGGGGAGTCCACGAAATACATCACCCAGCTTCTCGGAGAGTTTCCGGATTCGGACTTGATCGATCGCGCCAAATTATTGTTAGCGAAGACTCATGGTAAGTTAGGCAATGTGGATCTGGCCTTGCCCCTTCTGTCCGAAGTCCGCAGCCTCTCCGTCGACCCGAATACCAAACGCGAGGCCTTGCGCCTCGCAGGCGAGTTCCAGGTGGCTAAGCGAGATTATCTTCGCGCCATTCAAGCCTGGCTCGACGAAATGAATCTCGAGCCGGATGATCAACCTCGCGAAGCGGAGCACCGGATTAGGGAACTCGTAAACGACCAGCTGGACAAGGCAGCGTTGATCCGGGTCCGCGATGCCTATCCCAAATCTTTTCCCGGAGATCTTGCATTGATGAAGCTCATCGAACTGCACACCGCGGCCGGTGAGGACCACCTCGTCGAACGTCATGTCAAACTCTTTCTGAGCCGGTTTCCTGCACATCCCTATGTCGCACGAGCATTCGAGCAACAGGCCGCGGCCAGAACGAAACTGAAATCCCATCCATACAGTATCGCCGCTGTGTTTCCTCTCTCGGGCAAACTGGCTCCATTCGGCAGCGAGGTATTGAACGGCATCCAGCTGGCGTTGGAGCGCACGAAGGATAATCCGGAGGTCCCTTCCATCGGCCTCATCGTCAAGGATACGGAATCGGATCGGACCGCGTTCTTGGAGGAACTATCGGAAGTCCTCGCCGACGATCGTCCGATTGCCGTCATCGGCCCGCTTCTTTCAAAAAACCTTCCCGTGATGGCGGAACTGGCCGAACGGGCTCACGTTCCAATGATTACGCCGAGCGCCACGATGCCCAATCTTCGTCGGCTAGGCAATTACGTGTTCAGCACCTCGCTGACCTATGGGCATCAAGCCAAGCGCATCGCCGAATATGGACTCCGTGATCAAAAGTACCGGCGCATAGCCATTCTCCATCCGGACACCCCCTACGGCCGGGAATTGACGCGACTTTTTGTTCAGGAAGTGCGACAACACGATGGAGAGATCATCGCCGTGGAGGCCTACAAGGAAGGCGATACGGATTTCCGGGCGTCCATCCTTCGAATCAAGGCGGAAGACCTCAAGAAGTACGGGGTGGAGGTCCCTCTCGATGAGGATCCGGCCAAGGCTTCAGCCAAACCAGCCGGCAAAAAGGTCAAACGGGTGCTTTATTCTCCCGGCTTCGATGCTATTTTTGTCCCGGGCCGGTCGCAGGAAGCGGGGCTCATCGCAGCCCAATTGATCTTTCACGATATGATCGTGCCGATTTTGGGCAGCAACGGTTGGAATGCACCGGAGTTGGCGCGAGTCGCCGACCGGACGATCGACGGCAGTGTCTTCGTCGATGGTTTTTTCGCAGACAGTCCGAATCCGCTTGTGCAGGATTTCGTCGAACGGTATCGCCGCCGCTACCAATCGACCCCTTCGCTGTTTGCGGCCCAGGGATACGACGCCGCACGGGTGGTCTTGGAAGCCATTCGCAAGGGTGCCACGTCCGGAGAGGGTGTGCGGGATTATCTGCTCCTGCACCACGATCTTCCCACCTTGGGCGGGCCCACCGACTTCAGTCCCGAAGGAACCCTGAATCGGCACGTCTTCTTGATCCAGGTCAAGCAGGGAAAATTGGTGCAGATCGAGCCGACCCCATGACGTCGACACCTCACAGTTTCCACAGGTCGTCTTCCATGGGCCGCTCGTTCCTGCCGTTTCTCCGCATACTGATGTCCACCGGGGTCTCTTGT
>JBEVJJ010000046.1:0-6499 GCA_040510255.1 Nitrospiraceae bacterium
CAGATGACGCCGAGGAGCGTCGAGAAACCAAGCTGTCTGGCCTTCAGGATGATGATCCGGCGGCAACCCTGCCGGTAAATCAAGTCAATGATCTGCGCCTGCTGCGGACGAGGCGTGAATTTGATCACCGTCCGTCGCGGGTGCGGATCGAGTAGAGGTGCGCCAACCGCCAGTGCGGATCGCGGAACGCCTCAAGGAACTGGTCCTCGTTAATGCCGGACGCTGGCTGCGGCTTCGCTTGCTTTGTTTCGCTCGCCATTAACCCCGCCCAAAGTTGGACTGCCCGTGAAGAGTCTGCCAAGGAGACTGGTCAACTCACTCCCGGCTTCCACCCGAACTTCAAGGGGACGATCATAGCCGGCCAGCTTGCTGAGTTGCGCCGCGATGGCCAGCTTCGGCGGGAAGACCGCGTGTTTCTGGCCGCGAGTGATCAACACGTCACACCGCGAATCCTCCATCGAAGCCTCGGACGGTTTGGCTTTATACATGTCCTCCAGCGAGGCGATCAGTGCTTCTCGCGAGAGGCGGCACTTCTTCGAGGACTCCGCCGTAAGCTCGGCGATCCGTTCCTTGATACCAATCTTTACTAAGAATTGGGCGCTCAGAGTGTCGGCATTTTTAATCCTGCCCGTCGCCCGACGATACGCCTCCGACTTGGACAGACCGGACGCCACTCCTTGGCAGAAGAGTTCGTCCTTGGCGTTCGATAATATCGGCATTGCGGGACCTACCGCTTCTTAAGACACGGCCGCCTCGGCCGTTTGCAACCCCGCGTAACAGACCTCCCCAAACACCAGGAAACCGATGGCAGCGCCTTTCGCCATGGGATGTTTAGTGTTGACTGCGACCGCATACGCAATGCGCCCAATATAGGAAGCCACGCTGCTGGTCTCATCCAAAATGGCTTCGGTTCTACTCTTTTCTCCTTCAGCCACCTTTGCCAATTCGACGAAGCGCATGCAGGACAGTATCGCCTGGGGAATAACGAAAATCCCGTCGACGATTGCGCCGACTCCGCGGCCATCGTCACCTACCCACCCGAAGCCCTTTGTTGGGGTGAGCCGCTCTTGAACGGGCCCGGAGCAAGTCACCTTGGTCAGCACTCGTAGCCCTGTGAAAACATTGGAGACATAGCCGCAGGTGGGGTCTTGAAAGGGGTGCTTTGGAACAAGGAAGTTCGCGGCGCCACCCATAGCGCCAACGAGCACGCCGAGCACCGCCGAGGGAGTAGAAAATGGATTCGGCTCTCCAAACGCCACGGCGGCTTCCGCCGCATCGGCAACTACAGCCAACAAGCCGAGCCCAGCAGCGAAGGCATGCCCGACAGTAAAGACGGTGCGCTGTGCCACTGGCGGGATCGGGATAATGGCGGCGGGGCGGTCTAGTCCCGCGACGGCGGCCAGCCCAGGGTCCGACGTTGCATGAGCAACCCGTGGTGCCTCGGCCAGGGACAACACCGGTTGACCGAAGGACTGCCGCAAATCATGGAAGCTCGGCGCGGTCCTCAGGTAGGCGGTGGTGCTGTCGTCCGGGAAAGGTGCTTTGCCTTTGGAGGCGATCTTATAGACGACGGTGACGGCCAAGGCGGAAATCCAGCAGAACAGGTCGAGAAAAGAGATATCCGGCACGCCGATCGCGTTCAGTACATCGGAAATCACCGGAATATGGATCTTCGTGTCCAACAACTCCAATAATGATCTGGCGATATTCGCCAAAATCTTGAGCAACGCATCCATAACCGTCTTGACGCTGCCCAGCACGGCTTCGGCCAGGATGCCAAATAATTTCTTGAGCACTTGTTCCAGCGTCAAGGTCTGGAAATCATTGATCAGGTTTTTGAGCTCATCCCAGCCGTGAGCTAAGACCTTGCCCTCATTTTCCAAGGCTGCCAGAAGTTCATCGACGAGACCCTGGGGCACATTCGGGGCTGGAACTTCATCCAGCACCGACAGTTTGGAGGCGTTGTTTTCGAAGTGGTGCGACAGATGGCGTGAAGCCGCGGTATGGTTTTGCGTCGGGTCCGAAGCGCTTCGGCTCACGGGGCTCACCATGGTCTCTCCGAGAGCCGACAGACTCGGAAGCTCGGCCCAATCCCGCACTTTGGCCATGGCCTCATCGAGCTTGTTGTCCAGCGTGTTGCGTACCTCGTCGATACCTTGGATCTGGCTTTCGAGATACCTCTTGATGAGGTTGTGAAAAACTTCCTTTGTGCGCCTGATATCCTCCCATTCGAAAAGAACCGACACGTATTTGATGATATCGTCGATCGCGGTCCTGGTCCTTTGGAATACCCACTCCACCGCTGTTACGACCGAATGGACGCTGTCGAGCACGGCGCGATAGAATTCATTGCCGATCTTGGCGGTAAAGTGCCACGTGGCTTCGGCCGCATCGTGGACGATGTTGATGACCGCATCGACACCCGTTTTGAGCCAGGCGAACAGGTCGCCAGCCGCAACCACGATCGCGTCACCGAGGTTTAGAGGAGCCGCTACGGCTAGCGCCACCGGGGACGGGGCCAAAGGCGCCCCGGAGAGATGGTCGTAGACCATTCCGAGGTTGCCGAGGTGCTCGGCAACCACCTTCGTGTCCTCTGGGCTACCCACTACGAACAGGTGGGTCTTGCCGCCTCCTTCGTTGATCGTAGCCGTACTGAGCTTATCGAAAGTATTTAATTTCGCCAGTTTCTTGAACGGACCCTCCATCGGTTTGATGGTCACCGCGTCATCACTTCCGCTGGATACCGTGAAGGTCGTGCCGTTCAAGGTGCCCGTGCTTTCCATGATGGTGATAGAGCCGAGCTTGTTCGACGTGATTGAAACAGGCGTCGTGCCGAGGACATGGTAAACGCCGTTAATGAATACGGAGCACCGTGTGCTCGCCCGCAGGCTGAGGGCGACGTCAGCCTTGGGAAGATTCTGCTCATCCGTTACCTGAATCGTCGTGGTGTAGGAATTGAAGGAAGTAGCCTTCGTTGTCGAAGAGGGCGGAGGCAAGGTGATGGCATTACTCTGCCAAAGCTTTGTCTCGGGAGACTGGATGACCCTCCACCATTGGCCCGCTCCGGCGGCAAAGATAGTATTACCGCCATCGACACCGTTTACGTATGGGGAGATCGTCTCTATAGAGCCTAGAATCGGCAGCGGAACGCTCCAGGCACCCGCTTCGGCAATGCGGGATCGCGGGCAGGTCAGGTAGTAGACCTGAGCGTTCGCGTTCAATCCCCAGAGGGTAATCGTGCCCTCGTGGTTCATCGCGACGAGCTTTCTTGTCCCTGACAGGACGTCACGGGCAAGCAACTTCGTGGCCGGTTGTGCACCGGCGCCACTGCTGGGGAAGTAGTAAAGCCCGTCTCCGCGGATGGCGAACAAATCCGTGGATAGATCCGGGTTCCGGGTGGCCGCGATCGCCTCCGGCACGGCCTTGTCCGGCAAGGCCAGAAGACTGGGGGTCGGAGCGGTATCACCAAAGAAGTTCAGGAGGGGAAGAAACTCGAATTGCCCGCTGTCCCCGACATGACCAGCCGTGTAGAGGCCATCCACACCATCGCCGGGCCGTTGGCCCACGCAGCTGTCATACCTATCAACCTCGAAATTGACGGGCAATTCGTGACGATTCCAGTAATGGCCGCTGGCCTTGGTGGGATCGATATAGAATCTCTCGATGAACTTCACCGGTCCGTCAGGATTCTTCACCACATCAACAATGATGTATTGGGTGCCGCCCGTCGCTTCGCAAAAGAAAACATTGACGATTTCCAGTTTCGGATGCGCAGGATAATCCGCGTCGTAGTTATAGAGTGTCCAGTTTGGCTTCTCCGTCCAGGAGAGATCCTGGTTCGAATTACCCAGGCACAAAAACAGGTTATCCCCGCTACTGGTGCCGACGACCATGGCAAGGCCCAGGGACCCGTCCTGTACGCTCTGGCCCGCCTCGAAAGTACGGCAGGATGCCCCGGATTCGAGATTCTTCAACAGCGCGCTGCTCAGGTCCGTTTTGGTCCAGCCGGCGGCAGATTGTCCGCTGGTTTCCCGAATGAGCCACAGCACGTCGTCAGTACCGATGGAAAACAGCAACGAAAGGCCATCCGAGGTTTGTAGGGCCGCGAATTTCTTCTGTGGCGAGATGATCTCCGCGTGAACATAATTGGTCATCATCTCGGATGAGTAGCTTATATTCATTGTGGCCATGGTAATGTCTCCTGGAGCCGCGGATTCGCATGAAGGGGTTTAACCCGGCGACCGATGTACCGGTTGGACGCCGGGATTAGTTTGTTTTCCGGGTTTCCGTCACATAGTCAGGAAAGCTGGATTTTTATTGGTTGGCGTCACGTAGGTGATTTCTGTGACTAAATCCTGATGGCTGGAAAAGCGAACATCTTTGAAAGCGAATACTCGGCCACTGGGAAAGACAAAGCTTTTGATCGTGGCGGCTGGAATAGACTGAAAGCTGGTCGACACCACACTACTGGCCTTATTCTTTATGGCGTCGATCAAGTCGTTTATATGCTCAAAGAACTCGAGAACCGGGCTCACATCAACCTGCTGGGAGTTGTCCTGAGTATCGCTATGGGGAGGAGGGGCCTGAAGGTTGCCGGCTTGATCCACGGACAATGTGTAGGTGTCGGTGATAGTCTTATCCACCACATTGCCCGCCGCGGCTGCCATGTCTTGGGGCGGTCCGAATCCAGCCCTAAGCTTCACAACTCTCATCCAAATCGTGAGTTGTTGAATGATTGTTATCTGCGTTTCTTTGAACGAAACCGAACAGGTGTATGTGGCATGCAGGCTGAATTCAAAATCGTATGTAACTTTGTTGGTTTGCTGGGCATCCGAGTTGCTTGAATAACTTATGGTGAGAATTTTTTCGCCATCCGGCGTAATAATGCAGTCTTTGTCTTCTAGTGTGCCGCCCGTCGTGATGTCCCATGAAAATTTGAATTCCTCAGGACCGGAAATTGACGCCGATAACTTGACGAGCTTGCCACTGAGAAGCTCCTGGAGTTGCCTCTTGTAGTAGGCTGCCAAGGCGTTCCGATTGATCGCGACAACGCCGCTCATTGCCTGAGCGTCCGAGGGCTCCACCCAGTTCCAGTTGAAACTCGCGGCACCCGGCAGAGGATGGTTGTTTACCGCGCAGAGATAAGCCAATGTCGTGACTTTCACCTGCTCCGGCGCCGGGTGTTCCACCGGAACACCGTTGCCGTCGACGAACCGGCATGCCTCACGCTCCATTGCTGTGAGATGAAATAAGTCCACCTGTGTCTGTGATGCTGTCAAAACCAGGCGCGAAGGATTCGGGTTGGATATCTCAGCATGGACGGACAGCACGGGTTCCCCGCACTCCCTAGCTTGGTCCAAATAGGCAGGGAAGCTCTTGTCGAGAGCTAACTTTGCGTTTGAGCCCTCTTCAAGTCCCTCAACTTGGGGCAGGCTCTCCAACGCGGCATTGTCGAGGTCGAACAGCAACTGCCGCAGGCTGAACGCAGCGTCCCCTAGATTGTTGAGTTGCGCGAGGATCTTTTGCTTTTCTTCGGGGTGATTATTGAAGTAAGGCGTATTCAGTTTGGAATCGAGGTCTTTATAAACGAGATTGACCGTCGTGGAAAAATACCATGGCTTTCCGGAAGGTTGCGACCATACGTTCCAGGACCCTTTCTTGCTGAAGCCGCCAGCCGGGGTATTTTGAATAATAGTTAATTCCGAACAATATAAATTAAATCTCACATTATTCGCTGAGGATCCCAGATCGACAATGGTAAGATCCTTGGGCTTAACGCCCGGCGGCAGACCTAATTTCAGCCTGAGGCCGTACTCAAAGCGTTGCCCGGTGAGTTTGGTTATGCGTGAATCGCTGTAGTCAGTGTCGTTCTTTATATCAAAAGGATCAATACCGTCCGTCCGTTTCTTAAGCTCCTCCAGTTCGATGAGCTTTGTGGGGTTGCCAGTCTCGTCCGCCAGGAAGCACAGAACCTTCGGCTCCTGTGGCACCTTATAGAGGTATTCTCGCAATCCGGCGTTTATGCTTTCCTGAGTGGTCGCAACCACAAAATCATATCCATATTTTGATGATGAGAGATTGGATTGATCGGCTGGCATGGGTCTCGGTCGGGCGCGCTTAGACGAGGCGACATTGCTCAGAATGGCGCGATCCCATCATTGAAAATGTGACGAGCGCGTCAATTTTGCGCTTGAATGGCCTTCCTCGACGAGTCCTCAAAACGTCTCGTTTGATCTCGATAACTTTGCGCTTCCCATGTGCAAAAGTTGTATGGAAGCATCTCGAACGATTCTTCTGAAGCAAGGCGGTCAGTAACCCAGCGTCCAATACGTTCACTCCTACGCCTCTCCAGCCAGTGCTTGGTCTGATCCGGAGCCACAAGGGGGAGCATTTTCGCGGACTACAGGTGCTTAATCACGCTGCCAACGATTACTTCCGGTGCAGCGACACCAGTGTTAGCGGCATTCTTCGCGATCCAATCTTTCGCATTCTCTGTGCT
>JBEVJJ010000047.1:0-3095 GCA_040510255.1 Nitrospiraceae bacterium
AGCCAGACACCTGCTGGTCGTAGGTGGCGTGTCGCTCGGGATGGCGTTCACAACCACGGGGCTGATCCACGCTCAGAACTCGGGCGGCAACCTCGACAGGGGGCGGACGCTCGCCAGAGCCTGGTGCGCCCAATGCCACCGCGTCGAACCGGGGAGGTTTGGTATATTCGCCGCCGATTTTGCCGAAGTCGCAAATCTTCCGTCAACGACCGCTCTGTCTCTGCGGGTGTTCCTTCAGTCCAACCACAAGGAGATGCCGAATTTCAGCCTCAAGACCGAAGAGGCCGATGACATCATCGCTTATATCCTGAGTCTCAAGCACGAGTGAGCGAGCTAAAGCCGATGCTCCATTTGGAACAGAGGGCGCTAAGGCCCAGCGGCGCAAGCGCAAGAGCCGCAACGGCCTTCGCAGCTCCGTCTCTTCGTGATTTGAAGAGGCGACTCTGGGGACGGACTGCTCGGTCAAGTTATAATTCAGGCGATCAGCATGCGCGATACCATTACAAACGGTAATTCCAAGGAGGCTGGATCATGCGTTTAGGGATGCGCCCTCTGATCATAGTGGTATGCGCAGCGGTTTTTGGTTTTGTTCGTCCTGCGGTCGCGGATGCGATCGATGGCGACTGGTGCCGGGCCGACGGCAAGCGGATGTCAATTCGCGGCCCTGCCATAATCACGCCCGGCGGCCAACAGACGAACGGGAACTACACGCGACATTTCTTCTCTTACGTCATCCCGTCGGGCGAAGCCGGCAGCGGGGCCACCGTGACGATCCAATTGCTCAGCGATTATCTCGCGCATGCGCGCCAAGACCCTGAGGCTACGGTGCAAGAGTGGCGCCGATGTCAACCGGGAGTGAGTTGATCTATCTTCGGGAACATCCAACCAAGCACGCAAATGTCCGGTGTTGGCACCGGGCGGTTGCAAGGAGATCGCCTGGAATACGGCGTCCCCGCTCAATCCGCCCTGCGTAAATCAACGCAGCAGAGCGCCGCCCGGCCCGAGTGCAACACCAGTCATGGGTTCGGTCCAAACTAAGTGATCTCGGACGCCTTTGACACCCGGGATGTTTTGGGCCGCTACTACAAGAGCTTCTCGTTCACGTTCGTCCGTAATAGAACCCCACAAGTCCACCATTCCATCCTGCACCACGATGTTGATGAGCGCCATCGGAGCCCATTTCTGATGCTCAAGCTCGGATATTAGCTTTTGGCGAATGGTGCTGTCCTGCGGCTTCACTTTTGGCGCCGTCGGAGCCATTCTGGCTAACGCATGTAATAGATTTGCCCGGCTGACGATCCCGACTACGCGATTTTCCCGGGTGACTGGCACCCGCTTGATGCCGTCTCGTTCCATTAGGGTCACAGTCTCCTCCAGAGCTGTATCTTCGCTGACCGTGTAGGGATCAGGAGTCATCACGTCCCCGACCGTTCGGGCATGCGAGTGAACGTACTCCTCAGCCAGCCGTCCAGGTCCAAGAAAGACTTCGAGCCAACGAGACCGTTTCTTTTCTGTACCCGTCTCCGTCCGTCGCAAGAAATCACCTTCCGTAACGATTCCGACAAGTTCCTCGTTCTCGTTCAAAACGGGCAATCCGCTGATCCGGTTTTGCAGCATCAAGCGCACTGCATGGAGGATGCTGTCGGTGGATCTCACCGAGATGACGCGCGTCGTCATAACATCACGTACTTTCACGGCAGCCCTCCTATTCATCCACTACCACTCAACGGTTGGCCTGAACAGCATTCTCAGAGGCACATCCTTATTGCATTAGTTGGCGCCGATGAGGGTAATGTGTATGCCGGAGGCTTGGTGGCCAAGATGCAAGTCAATGAAACCTGCGTTCGGAGTTCGATCATATTGAAGCCGCCCGAGCGAATGAGTTGTCATCTTCCGGCTCAGATGTGAAGGCTTCCAGAGGTAGCGGCGTGCACTCCGAAGGCAGGAGCAAATGGGTGACACTCTCGTGGTCTGTAGCAAATGCGGAACAATCAATCGATTGCCCCCGTCGCGTCCGGCCGTCGATGCCAAATGCGGGAAATGCAAGACTAAGTTTTTTGCCGCGCATCCGGAGGATGTCGATGCCGTTATCTTCGACCGCCAAATCGCGCGCAGCACGATACCGGTTCTCGTCGATGTCTGGGCGCCATGGTGCGGACCATGCCGCATGATGGCGCCGGCCTATGAGGCTGCTGCTAGTGAACTGGAGCCACACTTACTGCTGATCAAGCTCAATTCTGATGCTGAGCAGGCGGTTGCCTCTCGGCTCGGCATTCAAGGTATCCCGACGATGATCCTGTTTCACGAAGGCCGAGAGGTGGCACGCACGTCTGGGGCTATGTCCACCACTCAGATCGTGCGTTGGGTGCGCGACCGCCTGCCCACGGTTGCTGTCTGAGTCTGTCTCTGGCCCGGCAGCTGGGATGATTATCGTAAGCGACGGTCCGGAGTTGGTCGTGACGTGGTTTACATGGGATCAAATGCATGAAGGACCCTTACGAGACCCTCGGTGTAAATCGATCTGCGACCGACAAGGAGATCAAAGACGCCTTCAAGAAACTGGCACGCAAATTTCATCCCGATCTGCATCCAGGCGACAAGGAGGCGGAGACCAAGTTTAAGGACATCTCGGCTGCGAACGACCTGCTCAAAGACAAGGAGAAGCGTCGGAGATTCGATGCGGGTGAGATCGATGCCAGCGGAGCTGAGCGCCCGCAGGAGCGGTTCTATCGCGACTTCGCCGACGGTCCGGCCTATGCCTCGCACGCAACGCAAGACGGATTTGCCAACAACGAGGAATTGCAAGAGTTTCTGGCACGGGCCTTTGCGGGCCGGGAACGTCAGTCGCAGGGTACATTTCGCGCGCGCGGCCAGAATGTGAGCTATGTGCTCCCGGTTGACTTGTTGGAAGTTGCTAACGGCGCCGTACGAACGATCACGCTGCCAGAAGGCAAAACACTGCAGGTGACGATCCCCGAGGGTGCCGAGGATCGTCAGTTGTTGCGGTTGAAAGAACAGGGAATGCCGGGCTTCGGCGGTGGGCCAACGGGCGATGCCTATGTCGAACTTCATGTCGAGCCGCATCGGTTCTTTAA
>JBEVJJ010000048.1:0-11525 GCA_040510255.1 Nitrospiraceae bacterium
GGTGCGAACTGGGTTCACGCCGGGTCAAGAGAACGAGTTCATGATCAAGTGGCTCAAAGGGGAGCACATCAAGATCAAAGTGTAGCGGCGGTTGCGTCGCAGCGCACGACGCTTCACGAGAGCTGAGATGCCGAACCTATTTCACCATGCGATCATGAGAAGGAGGAACGACAATGCCGGAAGTCTATAACTGGCAACTGGGACGGAAGATGCTGTATCCGTATGAGGAGCGGCATCCGAAGTGGCAGTTTGCGTTTGTGTTCAATATCAATCGGTGTTTGGCCTGTCAGACCTGTTCGATGGCGGACAAGTCGACGTGGCTGTTTTCGAAGGGACAGGAGTACATGTGGTGGAACAACGTGGAGACCAAGCCGTACGGCGGGTATCCACAGTTCTACGACGTGAAGATCACGCAGTTGATCGAGCAAGTCAACCCGGGGGGGCAGGTGTGGAACGTGCGGGTGGGCCGCAAGCACCATGCGCCCTATGGGGTGTTCGAAGGGATGACGATTTTCGACGCCGGGGCCAAGGTCGGGCAGGCGGCGATTGGCTACATCCCGACGGACCAGGAATGGCGGTTCGTCAATATCTATGAAGATACGGCGACCTCGATGCGGGCCCTGGTGGAAGGCATCGACAAGTCGGGCTTCAGCCGAGATGAACCGTGGCGGCTGTCCGGCAGCAGCTTGCCGGAGCACGAGACGTTCTTCTTCTATCTGCAACGGATCTGTAACCATTGCACGTATCCGGGCTGTCTGGCGGCCTGTCCCCGGAAGGCCATCTATAAGCGGCCGGAAGACGGCATCGTGCTGATCGACCAGAACCGGTGCCGCGGGTACAAGAAGTGTGTGGAGCAGTGCCCGTTCAAGAAGCCGATGTACCGGGGCACGACCCGGGTGTCGGAGAAGTGCATCGCCTGTTATCCCCGGATCGAGGGGAAGGACCCCTTGACGGGCGGCGAACCGATGGAAACGCGCTGCATGGCGGCCTGCGTCGGAAAGATCCGGATGCAGAGCCTGGTGCGCATTGGCGAGGACGGCCTGTGGGCGGAGGATCGGTGGCACCCCCTGTACTACGCGATTCGCGTGGAGCAGGTGGCGCTCCCCTTGTATCCGCAGTGGGGAACCGAGCCGAACGGCTTCTACATTCCGCCGCGGCATAGCCCGCGGGGGTATGCCCGGCAGATGTTCGGGCCAGGCGTGGACAACGCCATCGAGAAGTACCTCGTGCCGAGTCGCGAACTGTTGGCGGTGCTCCAGCTGTGGCGCGCCAGCCAGCAGATCATCTTCCGGTACGATGTCATTCCCGGTCCGAAGGTGTTCGAGACCCAGATTCACGGGAAGCGGTTTGAGATGTTCAACGATACCGTGCTGGGCTTCAACAAGTCGGGCAAGGAAGTGGCCCGCATCCAGGTCGAAGAGCCGATCTACATTCGGCCGGCCGAACGGGTGCAGTGGCTGTAAGCTGAGGACCAAGAGGGGAGGAGGTAGCGACCTACCTCCTCCTTTCGGTCGTGTAGGTTTACGCGTCGAGGCAATGACAGGGCGTTCGGTAGTTTGTGCAGAGTTGCCGTATTGATGGTGTTTCCGCGCGGGAAAAAAGGCATGTGATCAGGTGTGGCCATGCCCTCGGAGTACCGTGATGCGAAACAGCAATTGCGTGAAGAGCATGAAGGCAGGGTGTTCTTTCGAGCATCCTGCCTTTTTCATCTTACCCGGGCGTGAAGGTCTTTCCACTACGTGGCCATAGAGTCAGTCAAGGGCCCTCAGCTTCGGAAGTTGTACCTGGCCTACGTGCTCGCTGCTTTGGTTCCAGTGGGTTTGTTGGTCCTGGTTCAAATCCCCCTTTTGTGGCAGTGGAACACGATCCACCGCGCACAGCAGCAACGAAATCAGATCAAAGAAGAGATTCTTAGGGTACAGCGGTTAACCTCTGATATCGAAAACGGGTTCCGCGGGTACGTCCTGACAAGTCAATCGGCTTTTCTCCACCCTGTGGTGTCCGGAGAGGCCAGGGTTCAGGACAGTGTGGAGCACTTGATGAGATTGACCCAGGAGTTTCCGAACCTCCAGGCACGGGTCAAAGTCCTTTCAACACGATTACGGGAGTTGATTGATTCCAAGCGAAAGATGACGCTGCAAGTTGACAGCGGAAAGCAAGAGGAGGTGCTTGCCTACATCCGTGGAGGAGAAGGTCTGGCCTTGTCCAAGACGATCGAGAAAGCGGTTGAAGATTTTGAAGCAAGAATTGATACCGAATTCTCACCATCTGACCTCGATGTGACATCATTCAAAGAACGGACACTGCAAAGGCTGCTCTGGGCGGATGTCGCCATTCTGCTCCTCGGAATCCTGGTTACAAGAATCGTCTTCCGCTCGGCCATGAACGGGATAGGCCTTCAATTTCCCCCTGCTTCGGTGGTGAGAAATCAGTAGCCGCTTTTTGCAAAACACCAAACACCGCCCTGTTCGATTGCCACTCTGCCCTCATAGTGCTGGGCTGTCATATCTTGGAGGACAGCCTGTCGGACAAGATCGAATTGAGCCGCACGCAAAGTTGACTAGTTACAAAAACCGCCCAATTTGCTAACCTTTGCCGCAACATTCTTCCCTTCCGATGACCTGTTGGTGATGACTGTGGACTTGAGCCTCGGTCTTCTCGCCGAACGTTCCAATGATGCGCAGTCGCACGGCTGTTGCCTTTGGGATGTGGTTCTTGATAGGTCAACTCATGCACTCCTTCGGCAGTTTAGAACATTAGGCTCCAACAATGCTCGTGAGTCCCGGTGCACTGTTTCCGATGGGTCTTGATCCGACATCCGAATCGTATTGAGTTATTGAAGATATTCGCTACGCACAATCCGCGAGTGTAACCTTCTAACCCCAGCAAGCGAGAAATACGTGATCTGTACGGTGTTACTTCCTTCGGCAGGACGTATCCTGGCTCTTTGCCTGTTGATCGTATCGTCTTGGTCCTGTTCACGGTCGAACGAAGAGCAATTTGCGCAGCATGTGAATCGCGGCGATCAATACGTGCAGCAGGGCAAGTTCCCGGAGGCGGTCATCGAGTACAAGAATGCCGCACGGGCGGCGCCGGATGATGTCTCAACCCATTGGAAGCTCGCTCAGGCCGCCTTGAGGATTAAGGAATTTAAAACCGCTTTTGCGGAGCTGCAATGG
Source organism: Nitrospiraceae bacterium (assembly GCA_040510255.1). Classification (GTDB taxonomy): domain Bacteria; phylum Nitrospirota; class Nitrospiria; order Nitrospirales; family Nitrospiraceae; genus DASSBQ01. Next base: position 3,180 of record JBEVJJ010000048.1, read on the forward strand.
GTGGTGACGCTCGATCCGAGCCATGAAAACGCCAAGGAAACGCTCGGGCAGATCTACCTGGCGATCGGCAAGGTCCAAGAAGCCGAGCGAATCGCGCAAGACTTGGTGACGAGGTATCCTGACCGTTCGGCCGGCTATGCATTGAAGGGCAGTCTTGCCGCGCGAGAAGGCGACGTCGCCGTGGCTATCGCACAGTTCCAGCAGGCGGTGGAACGAGATGACCAGATGGCTGAGACGATGCTGACTATCGGCCATCTGTACCTCCTGCAACAGAACCCAGCACAAGCTCTGTCTTGGTATGATCGCGCGTTAAAGGCGAAGCCCGATTCTATTGACGCCCATGTGGCCCGCGGGAATTACTACTTCGCTGCAGGACAGTCAAAGAAAGGCGAACAGGACTTTCAGAAGGCGGTAGAACTCAGCAAGGACTCGGAGGATAGCCGCCTGGCAATCGTCGTGCATCACTTGACGCAGGGCCGCCCTCGCTATGCGGAACAAGAATTGATTGCGATGGCCGATGCGATGAAGTCCCTCAAGGCTCGTATGCTTCTTGTAGAACTCAAGCTGGAATTGGGGGAGACCGCTGAAGCCAAGCGGCTCATGGCCACCATACTGCCTGAGGAAGAGCACGATCTTTCCATGACATATCTCCAGGGTCGCATGGCTTTGGCGGAGCAGCGGCGAGAAGAGGCCCGAACGTTTCTCCAGGACGTCGTCAAGCGGGATGCCGGCATGGCCGCGGGGCACTTATACTTGGGAGTCCTCAATCTGATGGAGGGGCAGCGGAGCCAGGGCGAAGAGCAGTTGCTCGAAGCTGTCAAGCTCGATCCTGCCAATTCCAAGGCGCATCTGGCGCTGGCGGAGCTCTATCTAAGCGAGAATTCATTTGCCAAAGCGGAACAAGAAGCATTAGAAGTGTTTCGCCGCAATCCTGCCCACATTCAGGCGGCGATTGTGTATGCGGATTCCTTCCTCTTGCGGGACGAGTGGGCAAGGGCAGAGGCGGTGTATTCCGCCATTATGAACCAACTTCCCCAGAGTCCCATCGGGCCGACGAAAATGGCTGTACTGAAGCGGCGGCAAGGATTCACAGCACAGGCGGCCGAATTGTTTGCTGAAGCGGTTGCACGCAGTCCGAATGACGACGGACTTCTGTCCGAATACTTGCTTGCCCTGGTCGCAGCCGGACACAAAGACAAAGCCAGTCGCATTCTCAAGGCCTACCTCGGCAAGGCACCTCAGGACTCGGTACGCTGGGAAGTGGCCGGTCGATTTCACACGGCGGTGCGGCATGTTGCTGAGGCGGAAGAGGCGATGAAAAAGGCTACCGAACTCGCCCCTGACAATCCACGTCCCATGTATCAACTGGCTCAGTGGTATCTCTCGCGAAACCAGTTGGCGCCTGCCGAGGTGGCTCTCAGAAAAGTGCTTGATCGCGACGACAGACACGAGGCGGCCCATACGTCACTCGGTCTGGCTCTGGCCGCCCAGGGGAGGACCCAGGAGGCGAACGACCATTATCGCCGAGCTCTGGAGCTACGATCGTCGAATTACGTTGCTGCCAACAACCTCGCCGCGAGTCTTGTCGATCAAGAAGCAGGCTTGGATGAAGCGCTTCGCTACGGACAACTTGCTTTGGAGGCGGCTCCCAGCCTGCCCGCGATTCAGGATACGGTCGGCTGGATCTATTTCAAAAAGGGCTCCCTGGAAGAGGCCTATCCGCTGTTGACCCGTGCCGCAAGCGAGCTCAGTGATAACCCCATGGTTCGATATCATCATGCCATGGTGCTGGCGCAGCGCGGGGATAAGGCCTTGGCCGTGGTGGAGTTGGAGGCAGCCTTGTCCCTCTCGAAAAACTTTCCTGGCGCTGAGGAAGCCGCCACGATGCTGGCATCCATGAAAGAGTAGTCTATGCCGACGTCCGATTCCTCCTCTCTCCATGAAGCCCGCCGTACCGGTGTTGACATGACGCCGGTATTTTCACAGGGGTCTATTCGTGAAGAGGCGACCGGTAGAGATCTTTGGTTCCCTCTCGGTCTCATAACAGTCGCACTCGTCTTCTTGTACGCATCGGTCTTCAAGGGTCTTTGGGATCTTTGGATGAGCCGTGAGGATTATTCGCATGGGTTCTTAATTCCGCTCATCAGCCTCTATCTCATCAAGACAAAATGGGGCGAGATACGGAGTCTTCCCGTCAGGCCTGTTCCAGTTGCCGGATTTGGAATCATCCTGCTCTCTCTGGCTGGCTTGTTCGTCGGGGTCGCCGGCGGAGTCATTACGCTGAGCAGCGTGTCCTTCATTGGAATGCTGATAGGACTCACGGTTCTGTTATTCGGATATTCATACTTGCGCGTCTTGGGTTTTCCGTTCGCCTACCTTATTTTCATGACGCCATTCTTGGATGTGGTCGTGGATCCGATGCACCGCCCGCTACAACTCCTGGGCGCAAAGGTTGTCAGTGAGCTGTTCCAGATCGCGGGTGTGCCGACCTACCTCGACGACACCTTCATTCACTTTCCGAATGGCGTCCTCGAAGTCGCCATTCAATGTAGCGGCGCAGGTTTCCTGATCGCTATTCTGGCCATCGGGTTGCCGCTCGCATTGCTTACCCTCCGCACGCGGCAAGCAAGGGTGACGCTGCTTGTGATGGCTCTGGGGATCAGTATCGTTGCCAATTGGCTTCGGGTGGCGCTTATCGCACTGATCGGATACCTCACAGGATGGGGACCGGCGGTGCATGGTCCTCTTCACATCTTGCAAGGCATGTTGGTCTACTGGGTTGGATTTGGCGTTCTCTTCGTCGGCGCATGGGTCCTGGCCAGGATGGAAGGGGGGAGTGCGAGACGAAAACAGGGCGAAGACTCTCAACGTCCAAGTCCAGTGCATCAATCAGCATCGCAACAATCTCCACGGCTCTGGCGGGCCGCAATCGCGGTTCTGGTACTGGCGGTCCTGTACCTCTATGGGTACGATCGCGGACCGGTCGAAGCGAAGCAGGATTTCGGATCTTTCCCTTCGACCGTGGGAGGCTGGGTGGCTGACGGATCAAGCGGGGGACCGGCCATCGTCACGATTCAAGGAGCTGATCAAGACCTGAACAAAGTGTTTCGCAGGGCCGACGGGGCGGCGGTGCGGTTGTACATTGCCTATCTCAACCGGCAAACACAGGGCAAGGAGTTGGTCAACTATCTGACAGCGCCACTGCACAACCACACGGGCATGATGTCCTTGCCTATGGGTGACGAACACCTGACGGTGAATGCCGGTTTTTGGGAAGAGAACCGCCTCAGGACACCTATCCTATTTTGGTATGCGCTCAATGGACAGACCTATGCCGATCGCTATGAAGCCAAAATGGCCACGATTCTCCACGCTCTCACGCGCCAGGGTTCACATGGTGCCTTGGTGCTGATGTCCGGGATCTCACGAACAGGGAACCAAGAGCAGCATCTCTCAGTTGCCCCGTTGCAAGACTTTGCACGGGCCCTCGGTCCTGTCCTTCAATCGTACCTGCGCGAAACATGACTCGTCAGCTGTCCATTCGCGTCGTGACGAACCTCGATGGGTTCAGTGAGCTTGCGTCCGACTGGACCCATTTGCTTGAGCGGTCTGAATCACGAGAGATCTTTCTCTCGCACGAGTGGCTGTATCATTGGACGAAGCAGTATCTCGGCGTGAACCGTCTCTGGATTCTGGTCTTTGTTGACCAAAGAGAGCGCGTCTGCGCAATTGCGCCGTTCTATATCCGCCGGGTACGCCGCAACGTGGTTTGCAGGTATCGTGAAATCGCCTTTCTTGGGTCAGAGGCGGTCGGCTCCTCCTACTTGGACATCATCGTGGAGCGGCAATGGAAGCAAGCAGTCATGCTGCGCTTGTACGACTTTCTATTTCAGGAGGTCGTTCATGAATGGGATGTCCTCACACTGGAAGAAGTACCAACTAGTTCATTGACGATCGACACGCTCGTGGACCGCTTTGAACAAGCAGGAAAGGTCGTTCAGATAGTGAGAAGCAGCGGGTGCGCAATTATTCGCCTCCCTCGTTCAAGTGCGGAGTACCGGCGGACGCTCAGTGCCAACAGCCGCTACAATCTTCAACGAAAAAACAACGCGCTTCAGCGGATCGGTATGGTGTCGTATCGCCATATTGAGAAGGGGGCAGAGGTGGCTAGTGGCTTTGATTCGTTCGTGCGGTTGCATGAGAAGCGATGGATCGGCAAAGGAGCCGAAGGCGGAGCGTTCCACCGTGCGGGCTTTCGGTCGTTTCATCAAGACATCGCCAGAGTATTCGCCGAAAGAGGGTGGCTCACTCTGAGCTTCCTCACCTTGGATGATCAGCCCATCGCCGGGATCTATGGATTTGTCTACGGCGGGACCTATTATTTTTACTTGCCGGGATTCGATCCGGACATAGCTCCTCACGCAAGCCCTGGACTGCTGCTGCTGGCTCACCGCATCGAACAGGCGATAGAGGAGGGGTATCGGCTGGTTGACCTCCTGCAGGGGGACGCTCGCTACAAGACCTCGTGGGCCAACGATACCAGACGTTCCCTTACGCTACAGGCCTACAATCGCTGCTGGCCGGCTTTTATGCTCCGATGTGCCCAGAGCGTCCGCCAGGCCCTGAAGATTCTGCTGAGGTAACACATGCAGCTGGTCGTCACCATTGATGCCGAGGAAGATCAATGGGGACCTTCGCCATATAACGGTTCGACGGTCACGAACATCGGTAAGATACCAGAGCTCCAAAGGGTGTTCGAAGAGTATCGCGTCGTCCCGACGTATCTGCTGACCTATCCGGTTGCGGCTGACCCCAAGACATCGGCCATCTTTCGAGAGTTGCAGGCTGCAGGACAATGCGAGATCGGCATGCATTGTCACCCGTGGAATACCCCTCCCTACGAAGAATCGATCAATCGCTATAACAGCATGCTGTGTAATTTGCCGGCATCCCTGCAATTGAAGAAAGTGCAGCGCTTATATGAGATGGTCAGCACACAAATCGGAACGGCGCCGCTCGCGTTCCGAAGCGGACGATGGGGATTCGGTTGCGAAACAGCCAGGATTCTCGCCAGACTCGGGTGCCTCATTGATACATCCATTACGCCCTATACATCATGGACGGACTCATACGGACCAGATTTCTCTCGGTACACCCCGCGTGCCTTCACATTCTCAGGCGATGACATCAGTTCCGATGCCTCGCATGGGAATTTGGTGGAGATTCCCGTCACGATTGGATACGTGGGCGGTAACTCTAGCCAATGTCACCGGCTGAGTGAAAAACTGAAACAGCCTCCCTTTCGCCAGCTGCGTGTGGCAGGCATGCTGGCCCGGTTGGGACTTTTACGATCGGTTTGGCTGTCGCCGGAACGGGAAACCTCGGCTCGGCTGGTCAAACTTCTAAAGCAATTGATTCGTGAAGGGTGCACAACCGTCAATCTGTTCTTCCATTCGTCGGCCCTGCAGGTCGGATGTACGCCTTTCGTGCGCACGCAGCAACAAAAGGAGCATCTCTTGGTCACCTTGCGAGCTGTCCTGACGTTCTGTAGGCAAGCCGGCATCACGAGCGTTCCATTCTCGCAAGCAGCACAGAAAATTCTTCGAACCCAGTCCAACGCGTAACGATCGATTTGGATCCCGCCCATCTTGTCCGCTGGTACCAAACCTCTGTATCAGGATCGATCAAAAGGTCGCTCAGCATTACCCTGATCGTCCAACTCTGCGACAACCTGCTCGACGAAGCGTCTGTCGGCATAGTGCTTGCTCATCAATGCCACACGGAAAATTTATTCCCAGCAGAAAAACATGGTTGCATAGACCATTCATGTGATGCATGATACGAAAAGGGCTACTACTTAGACAGTACGCAGCCGGCCCGATGTATCAATTAGAAGGAGGTTGTGATGCTCTCGACAAGGTGTTACCGAGTGCTTATCCTTCTGGGCTTCCTGGTCATTGTTCCTTCCTTCGCGAGTGCTTCCCCCATAGTCTTTTCAGATTTCGGATCGGATGCGGCATCGATTCTTGATACTGTGACGGCATTTCGTGGAGCCATCGGCGGCGCGAATAACGGTGTGGCGCCTGGCTCATTCGGCACGGGACGGCGAGAAATTGGTTGGGATGGGGGAGGAGCCGCAGCCCCCGTACTGGTGGATATGCCGAAAGACCTGTTCCAGAACCGGGGAGCGCAATTCTCACCAGCAACCACGACATTTTCCATCAGCGGCGCACCCGATCCACGGTTCGGGAACATCAATCCCACCTATACGAACACATTCAAAGCATTCAGCGAGCCGAGACTATTCGCACCAACGAACAGCATTGTGACGGAGCAGACCTTTTCTGTGCCAGGCTCAAAACTTCCAGCCACCAGCACTGCGTTCGGCGCAGTCTTCACGAATGTGGAATTGGCCAATACCACATCGATCAAGTACCTGGGACAGGGCAACAGATTGCTGGGAACCTTCTCTGCTCAACCGGCCGCAGGTGGGCTGTCGTTCCTCGGCGTGGCATTTAACCAAGGGGAACGGATAGACAAGGTGGTCATCACCACGGGCAATGCGGTTCTGGGGCCTAACAATGGCGGTGGGATTAACGTTGTTGCGATGGACGATTTCATTTATGCCGAACCGCAGGCAGCTGCCGAACCCTCCACGCTGCTGTTGCTTGGCAGCGGATTGTTCGGATTGCTGTACGGAAGAAAGAGATGGGCTGCATCCAGGTGACTCGGTCATAACCGCCTGCCTACGGACACCCGATGACACATTGAAAGAGCCGTTCCCATCAGGGGAGCGGCTCTTTCTGTTTCTTTGGACATGCTCCGAGGATAGCAGCGACGGCACAGAATCTTGCAAGTTAGCGCCTAGAATCCAAAAGCGCCTCGAGGTACTGGCTCGAGATCGCGAAGCTCGAGCGCACGCAGGTCGTGATCGGCGTGGGCAATCCGCGCACGAGGCAGATTAAGCAGCATAGGCGCATTAAGCGCGTCTTCGGCACCTCGGCGAATGCCGTCAGGAGTCAAGTCTTGATTGCAGTGGCCATCAACGTCCTGGTGGCCATCATCAGCAAGCGGTGGAACCTCAGGCTATCGCTGCACGCGATGGTGCAGATCCTTAGCGTGGACGCCGGTTTGAGAGAGTACCGTGAGGTCAAATGCTTACTGAAATGCTCCCGGGCTGCATGAAATGGAAGCATTTATTCTCTACCGGGGAGTTTTCCTTAGGGGGCAATTATGCGTAGTAATCATATTGACATGCGTCATGGTTTCGATTATAAACGTGCATCATTTTTTGGCGCGCCCTAATCCAGGGACACTGAGATACGGTGCTGAGCATGACGTGCCATACCTCCTCGATGCGCTCCTGCCCATTATTCAGCGCAACTACAGTCATCAAAACAAACCAAGCTGAAAAATTTGAACTGAAGATTTTCGGTGAGGCTGATTTGGTGTGTCATTGTCTAAACCACATGGAGGATTCATGGTGAGAACACTCAGATCCAGCGTGCTCGCAGTTTCCGCCTTCCTTTGGATTGGATTCGTTGACATTTCCCCTGCCGTCTCAGTTCCCCTTTCGTACAATACTGGCTTGGAGTACGTGACGTCAGCTTTGTCTACCCCGCAGTACACGCCTAACCACCTCTTTCCATCTGATACATACGGGCCGTTCGGATCACAGGTGAGCTACAGGCAGAGCTTTGACGGAACGGCTCTGACCAAGCAGGTCGATGTTGGATTTGTGTTCGGCCCGGGCTTTTCCGATGGACAGAAGTCAGCATTTAGAACCGCTGCGGTCACGGGTATTGAAAGCATCTGGAATAACAAATTCATGATCACGGATACCGTGAACAACCGGGCTTTTCCGCTCACTGTCGCGGTGATGACCGCCGGTCCGGTATTCGACCAGAGTGTGACGGTACATTCTGGTTCGGGCCGGGCTGACGTTCATAATTGGTACGCAGCTTCGGCTACACCCCAGGTCATGGCGCATGAGGTCGGCCACATGATTGGCTTGTATGACGAATACATTGGTGGCAGCGTTGATAAGTATCCGAACCCCACTCTCAGCAATGCAGGGCTTATGGGGTTAGGCGCGAACAGTGAGAAACCGGAGATGCATCCCCGGTATTACCAGGGCTATCTTGATTTCATGAACGCGCTCAACCCGGGCGGCAACTTCATCCTGGCGGCGGTCGTAGCTCCAGAGCCATCAACGCTCTTCCTTGTGGTGAGTGGAATAACGGGTCTCTTGGTGTCTCGAAGGTTGGAGGGATTTCGCGTGAGATTGAGATAAGGAGGATCGATCTCACAGGTAAGTATTACGCAAGAATCTATCCAGGATCAGCC
>JBEVJJ010000049.1:0-12536 GCA_040510255.1 Nitrospiraceae bacterium
GCCACCACTTCGTTCAGTAGCGGAGAGCCTGCGGCCCTCCATTGATCGATGAGATGAAACAATCCATTGGCTGTCGGCTCCCCAATGAGATCACCGATGTGCTTATGGAGGTCTCCTCGGATGGCATCCTCCCCCATCATACTGGCGGATACCATGACCACCAGCACGACCAAGGGCACGATGGTAAATGCCGTGTAGAAGGCCAACGCCGCAGCAAAGCGCGGTCCCGGATCATCGTTCCATTTGTTAATCGTGTTGGCGACCAGCGACCTTACAATGTGCCAAGATAGCCCGGTCTGTCTCGATGTGTTCGATGAGGGAGTGGTCGGAGTGTTAGCGGTAGGGTGTGAAGATTCAAACTGACTCGACATCATTAGTTGACCTCACGCACGCTCCGATGGATTATCTGTCTGTCATCTTAGCATTCGCCTATTGCTTTTTTTGACAGGCATTACATTCTTACGTAAAAATAATTATATAACGTCATTTTTTGGCGATCGAATGGAACAAACGCTTCCCAATCCGATCCGCTGTACACCATGTGCTTCACATCGCAGGGCATGGCCTTGTGGTCACACGGCAATAACTTCCTTGGTGGTAGTGAATTCTCTCCTCCGGTAATCATCCGGCCGCACCTCATGCACGCCGGACTCGATCCATACACAACGTGTTACTTAACTCCTTTTTTCATCATCTCCGCATGACCCGCCTCGAGTTCGGCCTTGCTGAGGAAACTATCCTTGTCTGTGTCCATCTTGTCGAACATCTTCTTCGAGCCGACTGCGTGTTCGTCAGCGGTCAGCATTCCGTCTCCATTCGTGTCGACCACCTTGATCTTTTCGGCTGAGGACATATCCGCTTTCGTGGCCTTTTTCCCCGTCACTTTCTCATGCGCGGCGTCCATTTCTCCCGACGTCACGGTGCCATCTTTGTTTGCATCCATTGTGTCGAACATCTTCTTCGCACCGGCGGCGTGTTCGTCGGGCGACAGCTGACCGTCGCCATTGGTATCCATCGCCTTGAAATGGGTATCAGCAGCCTTCTCCTTCGGAGGGTCTCCAGCCAACACGACGGATGACAATGCAAGTGCGCAGAGTATTGCGAGATGACATACATGACGGCACTTGTGGTCGCTCATTTTGGTGTCTCCCTTGTGAGTAAAGGATGGAGCAGATACGTTCTCTCGGCGGCGCGATTCATGTTTCATGACTCTTCGTCACCTCCAACCTCTATTCATGAATGTTCTCCAACATTCAATCAAGGGATCAACCTCATTTCGCGACGCGGAACTTCATATGTGTTCGACTATGCCGGTTGCAGTGACGAGGCAACCTCCCTCGGTAAGGACGTTTCGCAACTTCCATGAACCCTCTTAGACGTGATTGCGAAGCATTAATTCTTTCGGATGCGGATTGAGATAAACCTGGTCATGAATGTAGCTGACATCGAAAATCTTGACGTAGTGCTTGATCAGCGTGAGCGGCACAATCAAGGGCGTCAGCCCCCGATGATAATCGCCTATCACGCCCAACAGTTCCTCCTTCTCTTGAATACCCAACCGGTCCTTGAAGTAGCCGAGAATGTGCTGCAACACATTCACGTGCTTACGCACCGTCGCCTTGACAGCTAACGCCTTCATAAACGGTTCGCCATATTTCTCGGCCAACTCCTTGGGACGGTACCGCTCAGCCTGGCCGACCAGGCGCCCCAGCACCTGGTGTCGCTGCTGGCTGTGAGCCATGAGCAAATATTTGTGGATTGTGTGGAAGCGGACCACCCCCTGCCTGGTGACTCCACTATTCATGAGATCCTGGTAGCGACGATAACAGAACACCCGCTCGATAAAGTTCTCCCTCAGTGAAGCATCGCAGAGCCGCCCTTCTTCCTCCACCGGAATCAACGGAAAGTGCTCCATGAACGCACTGGCAAAGATCCCGACCGCGTTCCGGCCGGGCATCCCGTGGACATTGTAAATGCGAACTCGCTCCATGCCGCAGCTCGGTGAGTCCTTCTTGAACACATACCCGGAGAGATCCAGTTTCTTGAGTTCTTCGATACGATTGTCGGTCATCTGGACGAGCGCCTGCGTGTGATCGTGTCCGCTTCTGATCGTCACAAGCCGGGGATGGCGGGGATCGCCGACCAGGCGCATCGCTTCCCGAGGAGTACTGAGGCCGGCTTCGACTTCGGGACAGACGGGGACCCAATCCACATAGCGACCGAACACGTCGGTCAGAAAATTGTCCCGCTTATGTCCCCCGTCGAACCGGACTTCGTCTCCGAGGAGACAGCGGCTGATACCGAGCCGAAGGAGAGTCGTCGTCATCTGGTCACCTGCTGCTTTCCGAGCTCCAAGTACTCCTTCCGGACCTGACTGTGTTCGACCACCGGGAGAGGGTACTCGGTGCCGATCCGGCAACCGATACTCACTTGCTCGTCATGCGGCATCCGATGCGGCTCGTGAATCCACTTTCCCGGCACCGCCGCCAATTCCGGCACATACTCCCGGATATAGACACCGTCGGGATCGAACTTCTTGCTTTGCAGGGACGGGTTGAAGATGCGATAGCCTCGCATGGCGTCTGTGCCGGTTGAGGCGCACCACTGCCAGTTTCCGTTGTTCGCTGCCACATCGGCATCAAGCAAGTGGTGCATGAAATAGTTCTCACCACTCTGCCAGTAGATCCGGAGATCCTTGATCAGGAAGGAGGCGACGATCATCCGCACACGGTTAGGCGTCCAGCCCGTCCGGTTAAGTTGCCGCATGCCGGCATCGACGATCGAATAGCCGGTCTTCCCGTCACACCAGGCTTGAAACAGCCGGTCCCGTTCCAACCCTGCTTCGCGGACGGGAGGAACCGCTACATTTCGGAATGGACCTTCAACGACGCGCGGAAACGCCGACAGTACTTGCTGGAAAAATTCCCTCCAGACCAGTTCGTCAATCCACATCAGCACATCGGCTCTCGATACCCGGCCACCCTTTGCGAGGGCGGCCAAGGCCGCATGGATGGCCATACGCGAGGACAGCGTCCCAAAGCGAAAGTGGGGCGAAAGTCGTGAACTCCCATCGAGAGCCGGCAGGTTCCTGCCCTTGATGTAGGTATGAATCGGCCCTTCGACGAACCAGTCCAGGCGCTTCCGGGCGCTCCGTTCGCCAGGCTCGATCCAGGGCGTGACCAGCTGGTATCCCAGCTCACCAGCCGTGGGAATAGGACGAGGGGAGGGCAGGCACAAAGCTTTCTCTGTCGCTAACGATTTGGGAATGGGCAGCACCGGCGGTTTCGTCGACTGCCACTTCGTCCACCATTGTGCGCGATAGGCACTGTATCGTTGCAGCGGCTTGCCTGTGGCACCCAGGACTTCTTCTGCTTCGAAGACGACATGGTCCTTGAACGAGCGGACGGCGACTCCGGCCTGCACGAGTCGTTGGGCGATCACGCGGTCGCGCTCAACCGCCCTCGGCTCATAATCACGATTCCAATAGACGACGTCGACCTTCCATTCACGCGCAGCGCGAAGAACTTCTTCTTCTGGTTTGCCGCGACGCCATTGAAGCACGAGGCTTCGACCGGCCAACGATGCGGTCAAGTCCTGTAGGAAGCCGAGCATGAAGTTCACACAGGCGGACCCGAAGAGGTGGGACTGCAACAGAGGGTCATCGAATACAAAAAGCGGGATCACTTCGCTGCATGCCTCACAGGCCGCCGTCAACGCCGGTTGATCGCGCAAACGGAGATCTCGTCTGAACCAGACTAGTCCACGCATTACAAGAGCTCCTGTAATGCCGACTTCGGCTTGCTACCGGACATGGGCTCCTCGATGAAAACCCCGCGCCGCCAGATCAGATAGAGGGCAAACCAAAAGAGATTCGCCTTCGTCAGGTTGGGATGCGTCGTCACGGACGCAAGCTTCCCAGGGTCACCGAACGCCCCACCTTGCCCCAAGAGGCTCAATAGCCCGAACAGCGCGATGAGCGTGATGCGATTGACCACGATGGACTTCCTATCTCGTTGGACCGCCATGCGTTCCCGCGGGAGCCTTCGGAAGTTTGTCGCTCGCTACACGTGTGATCGCAAGCTCCCGTGTTCCTCCGTCACCTTTGACTCCCAATTTCACGACCGTTTCCGCTTCTCCACGAATCATCTTGACCACCTGCTCGTAACTCTTTCCCGACACCGCTGTCCCATCCACGGTCATGATCTCATCTCCGTGTCTGAGCCCTGCTTGGTGAGCCGGTCCCTCTGGATGCATCATACCGACATAAAGCACCGAGGCATCGCCGATACGCTTAGCCCCGACCTGAAGCGACACGCCGATCACGCCACTTGGCAGTTTGGCATCGTCTCCATGCGCATACGGGGATTGGCTCATGGGCTGATCAGCAGCCCAGGCTGCACCGGTCAACAGAAGGCCCACCATCACACCTGCCGCCATATGGATGCGCTTGATCCTCATGTTCTTTCCTCCTTATGAACTACATTCGATTGCCAGTCCGAGTAAACACAGTCCCGCGAGCAGCACGAGCGAGTTCAGATAGATCGACCGTTGATGCAATCGATTCCACGTGTGCTGCAGAGCGGGATCGACAGTCCCCCATGATTCCTGTTCCTTGAGACGATCCCTCGCCGCATTGCTCTGAGGGGTCAGCAGTGAGCGGCAATAGGCCTCGGCTGCCAGAACGATGAACCAGGTCCCGCCTGCGACAAGCAGAGCCGGACTCATGCCGCGGATCAGCCCAAGCCCCGTCACCGAGATCAATCCCACGATCGCGGTTCCCATACCCAATGCGTAATAAGCTGGAAACAGCTGGCGAACGACTTTGCCGAACGGCTCCCGTTCCAGATTCTTCGCAAGAATGGGCGCCACCACGAAGGATAAGAGCACCACCTTCCCGACCAGAACGGCGACGGCCAGCATGTGCAGATATTCGATCAACGACACCATTTCAGACGCTCCTCTCTCCTTTCGTGAGAATCGCCCGCAAGGCCGGTTCCAGCGTCGGATAATGAAAGACATACTCTCCTGAGCGCGCCTTTGCCGGATTGACCCGTTGACCGGTCGTCATCACCGTCCCCAGTTCACCGAGCACCACCTGCAACGCCAGGCCCGGCACGGGAAGCCACGATGGCCGACGGAGCACTCGCCCGAGTATTTCGCAGAACTGGTTCATCGTCACGGCTCCGGGAGCCACGGCATTGAGAGGCCCGGAGACGCCGGGTGTCGCGAGCGCCCACTGAATCAACCCGATGTGATCGCGTCGGTGGATCCAGGAGACCCACTGAGTGCCCGGCATGATCGGACCGCCCGCAAACAGCCTGAACGGCACCAGTATCTTCGGCAACGCACCGCCGTGCTGTTCGAGCACCATTCCGGTTCGTAAGAGCACAACTCGCGCACCGGCCTCCGCAGCCCGGAGCGCCTCTGCTTCCCATGCGAGACACAGGTCGGCAAGAAAGCCTTTACCGCGGGCCGCGCCCTCATCCAGTACACGATCGTCGCTGGCGCCGTAATAGCCGATGCCGGATGCGCTGATGAGCGTCCGAGGTTTCGCCGATCGGCGGGACATGGCCGCCACAAGCAGGCGGGTGGTGAGCACTCGACTGTCGATGAGCAGTCGTTTCCGGGCATCGGTCCAGCGAGCGTCGGCGATCGGCGCCCCGGCAAGATTGATCACCGCGTCGGCTCCCTCGAGACTCTGTTCCCAAGCTCCCGCCTCTAGGCCATGCCACTCCACCGCCGTCACAATCGCCCCCAATAGCTGCGATGCTTCTCGCGCATTTCTTGTGAGGATGGAGACCGATGCCCATCCCTGAACAACGATGCGCATAAGGCCCGGCCAATGAACCCCGTTCCTCCTGTCACCACAATGTGCATGGTCTAATCTTCTTACAAGCCACAGAGTGAGACTGCTGCCTGGTCAGTTGCCATGTCCCGCGCCACCGTCGCCTTCCATCTTGATTGCGCTGCTTCGTACCGTACAAGAGATTCGGGGCCGGACCTGACCCGGTTTTGAAGAATGACCGGATCGATGACCTCCCCACAACTCGTGCAAAGTAACGCCGTCATGCCGATCTGACCTGTGTTGTCCTGCAAATCCATCCAAAAGCCCGCCGCAACGCGCGCATATGTCGTCGATGTGCGGGGCGGAGGCAAGAGGATTGTTTGGTCTCCCATTTGATTCCACGAGAACTCTAGTCACCTCCTGTAGCCCACCGGGGGGACAGGTCTCTCCTGAGGAATGACCCGTCTGCCTCAGCGGACGCCGTGCGGAGTCGCGGCGCCACCCAAACAGGGGGAGAAATCCGGTCTCCGGACTTCTTCGGTTGTCATATGTCTTCATGACGCTCCACCTCGACCTGCTACTCGGCTTGGATATCTTTCTCCAGACCACGGGCACAGCGAAAGCCTGTGCCATGAGTCTGCAGGGCGAACCCCCCGCGACCTCTTGCTGAAGCCGTAATATCGGCCACCGGGCTATGCCAGGACCCGCCGCGAATTGATCGGACCACTCCCTTCTTATCTGGCCCAAGCGGATTCCGATCCGGCGCATGCTGGTAGTAGTCGGGGTCGTACCAGTCGGAGACCCATTCCCTGGCGTTGCCGGCCATATCTTTCACCCCGTAAGGCGAGTCTCCATCACGCAAAGACCCGACCGGATACAATGTCTTCTCGTCCTCCCATTCCCGGTCAAAGTTCGCCCGCTTCGAAGTCGCTGGTTCGTTGCCCCAGGGAAACAGACGGCCATCGGTGCCACGAGCGGCCTTTTCCCATTCCGCTTCCGTCGGCAGCCGCTTCTTCGCCCAACTGCAATAGGCCGTGGCGTCGTACCAGGTCGTCTGCACAATGGGGAGCTGCTCAATGCCCTTCACCGACAATAGGGGGCCGGTGCCATAGGGATTCGGAGAGTTTCGATGGCCGGTCGTCGTGATGAAGGCCATATACCGTTCATTCGTTACCTCCAGTTGATCGATCGCAAATGCATCCAGGTACACGGACCGTTGCGGCCACTCATCGGTCCGGCCTTTTCCTTCTGGATTGCCCATTAAGAATTCTCCGGCTGGAATCGTCACCATGGGAACCGGGTCAAGTTCTTTCGAAACCGCCGCCGGCGCCGCCACAACCGGCGACTTGGCGACAGTACAGGTGGTGACGACGAGGGCCGCCATTATGCTCCAGCGAGTCGTTCTCCCCCTCAGACATGGTGTCATCTCTTCTGCTCCTTGCTCCCCTCGATGGCTTGGGACGTATGGATTGTGATTTCTCCGACAAGACGCTTTAGCTGACGCTTGTCCCCCCGTTCGGCGGCCTCTTGCGCCTGGGTGACGAGGGTTCTGGCTTCGTGCAAATGCTGCTCGATTTCAGCCTGCAGAGGAGGTGAGGCGACTGTCCCCCCTAATGCCGCGCGATGGTAGACCTCCCAGGCATGGTCGACAGAATGTTCGGCCTCATGGAGCGCCTTCGCGCTTTCAGGATACGGATGGCGGGCCGGATCGATGGGACCAGCCAGGGCAGCGGCCCCCAGTACCGCGCTGAAAGAGATCCCCAGCACTGTAGTTGTGTAACGTTTCATCGGTACGCCTCCGTCGTCACGCCCGGTACCAAGACCGCCACCATCATGGATCCAGCCATTTTCATTTCAGACCTCCAGTCACAACGTCGGCCCTGTGAGGGGACGGCAATGCCGTCCCCCGCCAGTCCTCCCATTATTTTTTCTTCATGCTCTTCTTGATCAGATCGCGGGTCGCCAAATACTCCTTGTTGCCCGGATAGGCAGCCAACGCCTTTTAGATGGAGGCCATCGCATCAGCATGCTTCTCGGCTCCCATGGCGACGAGCGCAGCAATGAATGCATCACGTCCGTCTTGCACGGCTTCGTCGGAAATCGTCTGCGCAGACTTCGCGCACCGGAATCCGAGCCCGACCCCATAGGAGTTATTGTCCGGCTGATTCCAGAACCGGTGACTCGTGTGAAGTGAAGTCTCCGGCGCTAGCCAGGAGCCGCCACGGAGCACCTTGACCGGGCCTTGGTTGGCGAAGTTGTAGCCCTTCTCAGCGCCCTTGGGATTCAGCGCAACGCTCTCCTTATAGAACTTCAAGTCATACCAGTCTTCGACCCATTCGAAAACGTTCCCCGCCATATTGTAGACCCCGAAGCCGCTCACGCCTTCCGGATAGGAATCCACCGGCATCGTGCGACCAAGATTCTGTCCATAATTAGCCTTCTTGGGATCAAGCTTGTGGCCCCATGGATAATGGGTGTCGCCTTCCGGACCTTTGGCCGCTCGCTCCCATTCCGCCTCCGTCGGAAGCCGCTTCGCTTCCCACTTGCAGAAGGCGTTCGCGTCAGTCCAGCTCACCCCGACGACCGGCTGATTGGCTTTGCTGAGTCGAGGATCGTCCCAATAGGCCGGAGCCGGATGACCGGTGGATTTCATGAATTCCTTGTATCGCGCGTTCGACGTTTCGTATTTGTCGATCAAGTAGGCATCGAGTACGACCTGATGCCTCGCTTCATCTGAATGTTCGTTGCTTCCCATGGTGAACTCACCCTTTGGGATCGGCACCATGTCCTTGTCGCTACTCGGCTGGTCTGCCGCTGCCGCTATGGATAGAAATCCAGCCACTAAGGCTACCCCTAATCCGACCTGAAGAATTGTTTGACTCCGCATTGGAAACCTCCTTGGTTTGGGACCACCAGGATGACTCTATTTGGTTGAGATACTCTTAAAGACCTTCCGTGACGTAGTTAGTTCACTTGATTATGTGGCACCTGGCGCCGATATTTGTGAGCCGTTTCCTCTGCCGTGTCGGCCGCCATCCGCATGGCTCGGGCCTTCCTCATGGAAATCGTCGCCTCTTCCTTCGAATCCGGCCGTTGCATTGCGACCTGGGCCTCGAGCTCCAGACTCCAGGCCCTATCTCGCAATACGGTCGCCTGCTGGCGATACCCGAAATCTCGATCCACCGCCTCTTGTGCGGTCACGAGTTTCACAGCCTCGCCGGATGACAAGTTTGTTCCCAACCCATCGGCTGCACATCCCCCCAGGGCCGCCGCCGCTACAACCATTGTGAACCCATATATCAATGCTCGTACTCTCATGGCGCCTCCTCATTTGCGGTGAGAGGTTGGTTACTCATGATCTGCCTACCTATGGTCGGTTCTTGCCTCAGTTGCCGATTGCGCTGGATGACGGGATCAACCACTTCGCCGCACTGCACACAGCGCTTTGCCGCAAACTCAAGCTCGCCGGGGCTGTTCGTCAAATCCATGCAGAAGTCGCTCACCATCAGGCCGCCACATCGGGCGCACGATTGAACTCTGCTTGTTTTCTCTGCAATCACTGTTGCCATGCCCACCTCCAATGTTCAATGTTTGTAACATGTATGTCTAATGTATAACCAATAGTTGTCCAATGTGTCAAGTGTTTCTTTTATAAATGTTTGACAAACATTAGACGCGGTGCTTATAATGGATTCATCAATGAATGCACATAGAATTCATAGGGTTGCGAGGATGACCGGTCTCTCAAAGGACGTAATTCGTGTTTGGGAGAGGCGGTTCGGGCTTGTTAAACCGTCGCGAAGTTCCAATCGCTATCGCGAATATAGCGACGAGGAGGTGGCCCTCCTCCGCTTTGTGAAGGCTCAGATGGAACAGGGGGCGACGATTGGAGGACTTGCAGCAGAGGGGCACGATTCACTAGTTGCACGCATGCGCGTTGCGGCCCCTCCCACTGCAGAGGATCAAAAACCTCATGACCGTCTCTTAGATGATTTGATCGGGTCGCTTGAGCCGCTCGATAAGGCAGGCTTTGAGCGCAAACTTAATGGCGCAGTGGCCGTCATTCCGTTTGAAGAAGCCGTCCAGCGGATTTTGCTGCCATTACAACGTCGAATTGGCGAACTCTGGCACGAGGGTCGGGTGAACGTCGCCGTTGAGCATTACGTGACAAAGATCCTCCAGCAGAAACTGTTTTCAGTGATTAACCAACTTCCGGTGAATGAATTCGGTCCTCGCGTGATCATCGCCTGCCTGGAAGGCGAAACACATGAGATCGGTGCACAAGCTGTGGCCTACATCGCAGCGACTCGAGGCTGCCAGGTGTATTACCTTGGTCCAAGTCTTCCCCACACAGATCTCGTCGAGTTCTGCGAGCGGATCAAGCCCGATCTTGTGCTTCTATCTCTCACTGAGATTAAACCGGAAGCCGTGACGCTCCAACAACTCAAAGAACTGAAGCAACTGGGCACACGCTGGTCCGTTGCCGTGGGTGGCCAAGGCGCCAGAGCAATCGGAGATCTCCTTCGAGATACTAAAATCGAACTCCTCGATGACCTCGCCTCACTACACAACCGCCTGATGATTCTGCTTTCAACTCGCATGCTCGGCTCACACATGACTCCCTCCACGCCTTTTAGCTGAGGATACTACGTGGGGCTTCGAGGACCCTTGCCAAGCCCAAACCTCGCTAAGCCTGATGATCTACGCGGTCGACCCCTACACACCCACCACTTCTCAAAGACTTACATGTCCTCTCCCTCTGCAGCACTTTCCGTGTAGGCACCCGGGCCTATATAATTATTTTGCCTCTTCCCTGCATCCCGTGGTTAGGAAGACACAACAACAAGCCAGCGGAGCCTTTCGATGAATTCATCGAGTTTTATTTGCTCCGGCTGTATCCCCTCGGTCGCCCTCCTTAAAGCCGCGTTCCCGTCATTATACGGTCCTTCGGTAATACACACATACATACACAAAGTACGCAAACGTATACACGTGTGTACACACACACATGTTCTAGGGGACCTCTCCCATCATTTATCTGGTGATACATTATTATACGTATATAGTCTTTCTTTCGATCGGGTGACACTTAATCTTGTCAGTCCTGTACCTCCTAGCGAGAGCACGCTCCACGCTCGTAGACCGGGCAAGACATTTCATCGCTAACCTGTTTCGTAATGGGGGTGATCGACGGGTTTAGATTCCGGTGAGCCTTTCTGACGCAGAAAAATGGATAGGACGACTAAGGCGGCGGCCGGTCCGGCAAGGCGGGTGGATACTCAAGGTGTACGAGAACTCGTTGAGCCTTGCCTCTTATGTTCTGGACACCTGGACACTTCGGACACCTCCTGGACGTCTTCCCCCTCATCGCTCATGCTGGTCATTGAGAGGGCGAGCCATGCCTCTGGGGACATGCGACCTACGGCGGCCTCCGGGTGGTACTCATTGCGACTGCGCATGCGCCGTGCGGCCATCACACGATAGAGTCTGATGCCACTAGACAAGGCGATAGTATGGTCTACGCAACGAATGAGGATGTGGTGGCAAGGAACAATGGTGGGCAAGATCTGCTATGGAAGATCACATTTCTGTTGATGCACGGGTGGAATTTCTTCAGAACCTTCATAAGATGAATATTAACTTGTTCTCCTTGGTTGCCTTCTACAAACACTGTCGACCGAAATATTCTTGTTATCAATCAGTTTCATCCCGTCAACCTCGCCGTGAAGAAAATCTACTCCTCAACAACAAGCCTCATCTGAACCAAACTACTGCCGCAATGATCAGCGACACCGCGACTATGGTGAATGCTGTCCACAGTCTCGACTTCATCTGATCATCGCGCCTGACGAGTTCCACGTTCGCCGCGATATGGTGCGGGGAGCTTGGCTTGCACTCAGACTTCCAACGCAACAATTCGGACTTGGCTTCTTTTCTGACGTGCTCAATGCGAGAAGGATCAAGGTCCATGATCAAACCGTGTACTTCATCCTCTAAGGTTTCGCTCTTAACGAGACCCTAAGATACACCGTCTCTGCAACTGTTCCTCAGAAATGAATGTCTGTTATTTGGGGTGAGCCGTCGTGCTGCTCAACATTTCACGCTTGAGCAGGGGAAAGTCCTAGGTCCTCGAAGGAGGAGGACGAGCTATAAGATGGTGATCATTACGGAGGAGACCCATGCCGAACACAAACGCGTCGTTTACACCGGAAAACCGGGGCCGCCGGATCAAGCATCAACTTGATATCTTGACCGGCATGGATCCTGACCCGGGGGTCAATCCCAGCTTCGAGGAGTTTGATGTGGAAACTGAGCACATCCTGAGCGACCTCTATGGGAAGGGTCATAAGTACGTCGAAGCTTACAAGTATGCATCTGTGGGAGAAGCGGAGGCGATGGTCAATCTTCCGGAATCGGCACAAGAACCTCTGGCGAAAGATCTACCCAAGACCGCCATGCAACAGCGCCGACAGGTTCTGCTTGGGATCCTGACGGAAATGGAAGGCCTCGAAGACAAGGAAGAGGAGGTTCTCGCCGGCGAAGATCATGAAGACCCGCCGATGGGCTGACTCATCGTTGGATCAGATCTTCTCGGGGAGACGGTTGGCCGGAAAAGATAAAACCCAGCTGAGCGCGGGATTACCTGATCAACACTTTGTAGTCATTCCGAAACAAGCACTACAAAAAATCTGGGGTCAACGCCAGCAGGGATCTCTCAAGACGGTTGGAGAACTGGAATCAGAAAGACAAT
>JBEVJJ010000050.1:0-6514 GCA_040510255.1 Nitrospiraceae bacterium
GGAATGGCGACAGGCGCTGGGAGCTCGATACAGGCGCGACACTCTACGACGTGACGCACCTGGCCTGCCGCTCCGCGCGCTATACACCGGCAGCGGTTGGTGGTTTGTGCTCGCCGGCAAACGCGCAGAAGACGGCGTTTCCAGTTGCGCCAGGGGGAGCGATGCCTCCGGTCGAGGGATGCACGAAGCAGGACTATGCGGTGCTCATCGTGATCGGCGTGGGCGTGGAAGACTGAACGCCGATGACGACGGACTACAAGGAACGCGACCACACCTTCACGGCGGGTCGCGCTGTGCGACCATTTTTGTGACCAGACTAGGCGGGAAGGGAAAGGAAAGGACGGGAAAGGATAGAACTACTGGAACGCGTCAAGCTAATGAGATTGCAATCAATTTGGGGAAGCCGTTGCAATAGCGAGCCTTATCAAGATAATGGCTCTTTCTCCCTCTTAAGCAGCGACGGCTCCCGCATCTTCCAACCACTGATAGCGCCTCAGCGGGCTCACTCTCAAGGCTCAGACACGGGTTCAAATCCCGTTGGGACCACCAGCACCGCGAGATCTCGAATTCAGAAGCAATTGCCGCGGGGCCACGGGCAATGAAGCATTTGCCACGGCGCAAATCCGCACAAACCCGGTCCGCTACGACACATGAGCATAGTACGCTTCTAGTGTTCTTCCTTTCCTATTGAAAATTCTGAAATTGCCCATATGCATCTTTTGCAACCTGTACTTGATTGCGCAGAGTAAGACCCCAATTCCATACATACAACTCGCCCCAAAATTTATTGACGATGCTTCCTTAAAGTACTTGGTGGGGCACGAGATTTCTGCGATTTGATATCCGAAGTACAGTGACTGAACCAACATTTCGTTGTCAAAAATAAATCCGTCAGAGTTCTCATGTAAGGGGAGGGACTGGAGAACTTCTTTGGAAAACGCTCTGTAGCCTGTATGGAATTCTGACAGTTTGCTGCCCATGAGGAGGTTTTGGAATGCCGTGAGGATTCGATTGGAGACATATTTGTAAACAGGCATGCCACCCCTCAGGGCTCCGCCACCGAGTATTCGGGACCCAATCGCCACGTCATAGATGCCAGAAGAAATCATACTGGCTAAGGCACGAACCAATCGGGGTGTATATTGATAATCCGGATGAACCATTACCACAATGTCGGCACCTCGCTTGAGCGCCTCCAAATAACAGGTCTTTTGATTCCTCCCATATCCGTAATTCCTGTCATGGACAAATATCGTCAAATTTGAGTTCTTGGCGAGAATGACGGTTTCATCATTGCTCTTATCATCAACCAGGAGAACGTCATCAACGACATCACGGGGAATTTCCTCACATGTCTGCTTAAGAGTACGGGCAGCATTATAAGCAGGCATGACCACAACCACTTTTTTCCCATCAATCATACGTCCCTCACGCGCTCTAGGTTTAAGGGTGGTTTGCACGGCCAAACGACTTCCGCAGGAACTATGACTTCAGCCTTAAATGGTGAGTACCTGGCGGAAGGTTATAGAACCATGTTTTGGTTCCACTGCTCGCGCGCCAGATTTGCTTCAATTGATGCATCGGTTAGGCTGAATTTCCGGAAAAATCAAACTATAGACAGTGTAGGCCTCATCCCCTATCACGTTTTCATCAAATTGCCGCTGGACTTTAGTGTGACGTTTCCAGTCAGCGATCTCTTCAGTTGACCAGGTAAACGTCCGCTGGAAGGGATAACTAATGGACTTGGGGGATGTGCTTGCATCCCATGAGCTACCGCCGAGGTAGCGATGTCCGAGGACGATCAATACTGGCTTGCTCTCCTCTTTCTGAATCCGCCAGGCCGCGCACAGCAATTCGCCCATCCTCAGATTCAATTGGGCGCTCCGGACAAATCGGACCGTGTTGCCAAAACGCTTTTCACGCACGATGTAGTGGCGGTTTTTTGCGTAGTAGTGGACGGCTTCGAGAAGATAATCCGGCTCTCCGACGAGTATGGCATCCTCAAATTCTTGATGTGTCCTCAGAAACTCCTGAGCAAATGCCTTACTCGCGCTCTTCTGATAGGTCCAGTCTCGATAGACATGCATGGCACCCGTAGTGACAATGGAAGCAAGGAGTGCAGCTAGTCCACCGTAGAACCATACCTGAAAGATCTTGTGGGATGGTTTGTAGGGGAGCCCTGATCCTTCTTTGTCTAGGACGATCCAATAGAGACTAACCAGAAACACGACGAGCAAACCCTGGTGTCGATAGAAGCCCATGTACACGATGCTGAAGAAGACACTCAGAATAAGGAGTGCCGCGTAAGCAATGAAGAAAATAGGTGGACGCACGAATAGCCCAATGACTGCCCATAGAAGCGAGGCGATCCTCAACTTTATCGGAAACCAATTCGGGAAGAGGTCATTAAACTGTGTAGCGGGAGCAACTATCGCGGTCGCCAATGCCTCTCGAATTTGAGCCATAGTGTAACTCGTGGTGCCAGAGGTGACTATCTGCTCAGTCGGCCAGACGGTATAGAGCGCGCTGGCGTTGCCCGCAATGACGATTCCCATGGCCGCATATAACTTGTACCCCTCTTTACTGAGGAAGGGCCTTCTTTCTGTGAAGAACGTGTCCCACATCCAAAAGCCCATGAGAAGACACCCTAGTATCAATGAATGGATATTGGTATTACATAGAAACGCCAGGATGCAGCCGACCATGAGAGGATGCGTCTTTCTTGATGGATAAGCCGCAGCGAAGGCAAAGAGCAGTAACATTGAAATCCCGTAGTTGCGCGCCATGACGGAGTATTCATAAATTGGCAAACCAGAAAAGACAAACAGGGTTTTTATCCACCGGGGGAAGGGGGAGAAAAAAATAAATAGGTAGACGGCCGCAGCGGCAATGAGAAAGCTGAGGACAGGCAGCACGAGGGTTGACGCCGTCGCACGATAACCAGCATACAGGAGAAGATGCCAGAGCGCCGGGTGCCCTTCATTCTCCAAAGATCTTAAAAGATCAGTCAGTGTGGAGGAGCCCATGGCATAGGAGAGGGCGCGCACCTCATCGCGCCAAAACTCGTGATAGGGCAATGTTGCAGATACGACGATTCCCCATGCGATAAACAGCGCCCAATAGAACAGTGCAGAGTCCTTCTCGGGTAATTGGGGAGAATACCACTTAGGAATCACTTCGGGCTTCCATCACGTTCACGGCATGTTGATGAAGGGCTGCCAACGTGTCCAATGGTTCCTTGTGCCCGCGCTCGTTGCCGCTGATCACTGTCCGGGCCACTTCCCACGGGTGATCCTTTGAACTGTATGTGCCTAATTTCTCTCATCGCCTGGCATGCCTCATATTCCCGAGTCAGGCGGAAGGCGCGTCGAAAGTCTGCTCCAGGTCGGCGTCGTCCGCAATACAGATCTCCCGCATATTTTGTTCTTTCTGAGTACGGTCCGTCCGCCTGTGGCGCCTCCTGCATGCCATCCGGCACGAGATTTCTTATTTCCCATCATCTCGTATCACCGGGACAATTCAAGTGGCGCATGGTGCAGTCCTGCGGAGCGGCTGGGGACACGGAGAGCAGGATGAAGGTTTTCCACCCGCCCCAATCCCATTCCCATCCAGCAGAACGCCGTGGCAGTTGGCTATTCATGCGCACGGAGAGGCAGACCAGATCGAAGACAACCCGATGTTGGGTCGCGCGATCCTGGACTTTCGTTGATTATGGCCGCTTCGCCTGTGTATAAGTACTTCGGCTCATCCGGTGTTGGATGGACATATTGTCTACGTAGGAAGACGCATTAGAAAGTAACACTATTGAAATGGTTGGGGGTCTGGATAGAAAATCAACAGAGTCAAGCCACAAGATATGGGGGTGTGGACATGATGAGGATTCAATGCTCAAGAATTAGGCAATGTGACAGTCAAGGCATTCTAGGCGGATGATGGAGCGAGGGTTGAGACTTATCCACAGACTTATCCCCAAAACTTGTGCACCGCAAGCTGCGCTCATTTTCATTCTTTTCTTGCCTTCAATATTTTTTTACGCATGCGACGGTATCGCAGCGGATTTTACCGGACAAGTCGTTGATGTGATCGATGGCGATACGATCCGAGTCCGGTACGAGGGGAAGACTGAGGGCATGCGCCTCGATGGTGTCGATTGTCCCGAACAGAACCGATTATTGGGCAGGCGGGCGAAAGCGTTTACCTCGAGCGAAGCCATGGGCAAAGAGGTCATCGTGAAGGTGACACGTCGGGATCAAAGCGGCCGCAGGTTTGTCGAAGTCACGTTGCCAGACGGCAGGAATCTGAACAGGGAGTTGCTCAGGGCGGGGTGGTGTTCAGAGCCATTGGCAAGAAAGTGAGGGCCTGTCCCTATGTCGGACAAGGATTGTGTAATTCGTTGTAAATCCTTGGACGGCTCCTCTATCAACTCAACATGCTATTTTTCCCGCTTTCGTCCGTTCTCTCCAAGGCTCAGATTCGGGTTCCAATCCCCTGGGGACCACCAGGTTCCTCCCTTATGCGACGAGAGCTTAGCCACATCTGCTAGGCGAGTTGATTGCTTTGGCAAGATGTCATAGGCTCGTCTCCTCGGTGTGGCGGAGACAACTCTGCATGAGATGACAGACCGTCTCCTCCCAGCATACGAGATCAAAGCGGTACAAGCGGTCCAGATCAGGTGATCGGGCAGAATCTTCAGTTCATCCCATCTTGTATCAGCATCTCTCGGCTGATCCTGAAAACAGATGACCAGTGACGAACCCACATGCGCCACCTGCCACCAGCACAGACCAGTTTGGGGAAGCCTCTGCTTGTTTTGCCTGTGGCAAACGACCTCTCCATCAGAGTTGCTCTGCCGTCAGATCAGGTTGTTTCTCGTGACCGTCTAAGTGATCGCAACAACCCATCGAAGTTTTGCCAGACGGCCAAGCGCATCGACCCCTCAGACATCCACATGGAAGGCCCGAGCAGGGCGAAATGGAGATCGAAGACCTGACGCCTGGTCTGCATCGAGAAGCGATTCGTCCAGCGAATAGGGTAGGCAGCGCTGTTCAGGGGTGATTCCGGGTGGCTTTGGTATTACCGTCAAATTGGCGACGATAACAAGGGAGACTCGGTTCCTGTCGTGACAACTTACTCAGCAGGCTCGTTTCGCCAAGGCCTTATGGTGGAAATAGTATCGACAAAATGCTAAGAGGTCGTCGCTCTCCAGACCAAGATCGACCATGCCGCTTGATCGGCCCTCGAACAAGGCCCATTCGGCAGCATGTTTCGCCAGATCGTCCGACTCCACGTCATAGCGGTTAAAGAGGTTGATCGCGGCGGTGGAGAGCGTCACCGTGAGCATACAAGTTTCTCTATGGATGAACACGTACTCGTACCCATGACGAAACACTAACAAAATGTTGGATGAAGAGATCGGGAGCATTTTCAACCTCCGAAAGATTGCATCAGGCGGAAAATATTCCGACCAGTCGAGGGTGGATCATGGGTGCGCGACCCATAGGCTTCGTACGGAGGGAAAATGGAAGTTTCGGCATGAACATACCTTGTGTGGCAGCAAAGAGAATGCCACGATCTAAAGCGTCACAATCTATAGAAAAAGAGGCACATTTCAGTGCGCCCTACAGGAAGACCATCATTTTCTCTTCTCCGTGACGTATCGAAATGGATATAAGTGTGTCTTTTTCGATAGTGAGGAACATAGGCTCGTCGTGATTCGGGAACTCACCATGCACGTGTCGGAAACAGCGGGCCACGTCGCGGCGCTGCTGTTGCGTCCCGAGCATGCGCGATGGTTGCTGGTGCTGGCTCACGGAGCAGGGGCGGGGATGCGACATACCTTTATGGAACGGCTGGCGCACGAACTGGCTGCTTCCGAGGTGGCGACGTTCCGCTATCAGTTTCCTTACATGGAGCAGCACCGTGGAAGGCCGGACCCACCAGCGGTGCTCAGGGCGACCGTGCGTGCTGCGATTGCGGCAGCGGCCGAAGTCGCACCGGATCTGCCGCTTCTGGCTGGAGGCAAGTCGCTTGGTGGACGCATGAGCTCACATGTGCTGTCCGAGCCACCGCCCACCGGGTTGGCAGATGCGACCAGGCGCGTCCGCGGCCTGATTTTCTTCGGCTTCCCACTGCACCCGCCCGGTCGGCCGGGCACACAACGCGCAGCACATTTGGAGCGTGTCGAGGTGCCGATGCTGTTCCTGCAGGGCACGCGCGATACGTTGGCGGATCTGGCCCTCCTCCGTCCCTTGTGTGTGAAGCTCGCCCCTCGCGCGACGTTACATATCGTGGACACTGCTGACCACTCCTTCCATGTCCTGAAACGCTCCGGAACCACTGACGCTCACGTACTCCGCCATCTTGCGCGAACCGCCGTTGTGTGGGCAGATGCCCTTGGCTGAGGCGCAGGATGACGATGAAATTGCAAGACTGCCGTTGTGATCGCGCGACGTAGTGTCATCGGAGAGCGTGTGTGAGGCCCCTCACATAAGCCTCCGAACAGCGTAGGTATCGA
>JBEVJJ010000051.1:0-4556 GCA_040510255.1 Nitrospiraceae bacterium
TGGTGAATCGGCCGCTCAATGCCATGCCAGGGCGCGGGGCCGGCATGATCAGGCTTGCCAACGTTCATGTCGAATCACAGGCGATTCATTTTGATCAACAAAGAACGCGGGTTGCCCTGTTGGAACAGGAATACCGTCGCGACATTGCTCCCGCCGTTGAACAGGGGGGGCAGGGGATGCTCCCGGCCGAGTTTTTCAATTGGGCGGAGGAATTGACGAAACTGCGTCCTCAAGTTCAGGGGCTTGAACATTGGGAACAGATCGAGACTCAGATGATCGCCCCGCACGTGAACCAGGTGCTTCAAGCGTTGTCTCAGATGCTGAGAGGTGAGATCGTCGAGCGCTGGGAGACCTGGCGCGATACCTATGTTCCCGAACTCCTGGCGTTGCTCAAGGAAATGCAGCGGGAAGCGGCAGAGCGGAGCCGGGCCAAGGTGACCTTGGTCGAGAAACAACTCGATCCCATCCTGCCAGAACCGCGCCGTGGGGAATCTCTGTCGCGCAAAGCGATTTGGGTGCTGGCCAGCACCGCGGGCGTGACCTGTGTGTTGAACGGCATGCGATCCACCTCGTATGTGGATGACTCCTTGCAGGTGATGCAGTGGCAACCGTTGCGCGATCCTCTCGTCGTGTACAGAGCCTTCGTCTCGTAAATCGAGCTTGCCAGGTTGGGTCTAATTGATTATTCTTTGCGCATTGCGTGGAAGGAGGTGTCCATGAACAACGGCCTTCGGCTGCTGATTGCCGGTTTTCTCACGATGCCATCGGTGATGGCGCTCGATGGGTGCGGGGGGCGTGCCGGGACGGGCAGCGGTGTCACAATGGACCCCAAGCCCATGGCGGTGGAGACGGTTGCGCCCTCTCCCGTGAAAGAGGTCGCTTCGCAGGATACGGAAAAGGAGGGGCAGCCGTTGCGCTCTGCCGAAATGGCTGCGCGAAACGCGACCGGTTCCCAAAACATTCCATTTCCCGACGTGCTGTTCGACTTCGATCAGTATATCCTTCGCGAGGACGCGCTGATGACCGTGGAGGAAAATGCCAAGCGATTGAAAGCGAACGGCGTAAGAAGAGTGTTGCTCGAAGGCCGGACCGACGAAATCGGGACGGAGGAGTACAATCTGGTTCTCGGCGAACGTCGAGCCAGAGGGGTTCAGCAGTATTTGGAGAATCTCGGTTTCGAGACTCTGCAAGTCGATGTGACCAGTTTTGGAAAGGATCGACCCTTGTGTCGCCAGCACAATACCTCGTGCTGGCAGAAGAACCGCAGCGTCCATTTCGTCGTGAGGGACTGACCATCACGATGTGTCGCCGATCGGCTCCCGGTCGCGTCGCGGACGATCGTGTGAAGATTCGTTGAACCATAAGCCCCATCCTCAAGGACTCCCCTCTTCTTCTCTCTTCCACCCTTTTCACCTGTAACACACAATTTACCCTTGCGTGAGGCCCTCGAAACATCGCCTCGGTAGAATTTTCCCTAGAGTGTGCTGAGGAAAGAGTCCGTGTCGTCAACCCAGAATAAGGAGGATCGATGGTTACTATCAATCAGCTCATGACCCGGCAACTGGTCGCGCTTCCGACGGGGACGTCGGTGGTCGAAGCCGCTCGGGTGATGAACAACAACAAGATCGGCAGTGTGTTTATCGAGAAAAATGAAAGTATCGTCGGGATCGTCACGGAGCCCGATATCGTGAGAAAGGTCGTCGGCGAAAGCAAACAACCGTTCTTTGTACCGGTTGAATCGATCATGAGCAGCCCTGTGATCGGAATCGACGAGCGGCGTCCGATTACCGAAGCGGCAGACCTCATGCAGCAGCATGGGACACGCCATCTGGCTGTCATGAAGAGCGGGACGATCGTGGGCGTCCTGTCGGTGCGCGATTTGTTGCAGCCGGTATCGGTCGATGAGTTCTAAAGGCTCATCGATCGATCGCTGCGGCGACTTGGGTACAGCGTTCAGTAGCTCGCTGCACAATATGTTGTGTGTTCAAACGACGCGAATCGGTCGCTGGCATTTTGCCTGGACTGAGGAAGTTCCTTGCCTTCGGTCCTCCATAGACGGAGGCATTCCGCAACAAGAAACGGGAGAGGTTGCTGTACACCGTTGTCCCTAACCGCCTTGGGTTGGGTGACGGTGCCGATAACCATGAGGAGATTGCCCGCTTCTAGCCACCTCGGATCGATTGTCGCTCGATAGAAAATCCCATACTCCCCAGTTCGGTTTTTCAACGCCAGCGTCTCATACACGAGCCCATCGACTAGAGGCAATTGCTCTACGATGACGAACGTCTCTCCGTTCCTCATGTCGGAGCGGATCACGCGCCCAGCCAGTTCTATTTTCCGGCCGATGCCGGTGTTCGGAGCATTCCGCCAGACATCAAAATCAAAATACTCGTCGATACCGTCAGTGACTCTGGGCGGAAAGAGCGGATAGGATTTACAGGCTGTGAGAGCCAGGATCATACACACGATGACGCGGAAGAGCGGCGACCCTTTCGGGAAAGGCGTGATCATGAATGTCATCGAAGAGAGAGAATGCCTCGGATGGGTACCATTCTTCAAGTCTTCAATGGATCAGACGGCGCTGGTTCCTCACCCCAGGTTCGTTCAGACGGGGGCTAGGAACAGGCCGTGGCGACAAGACCTACCTGATAATCATGATCTGTCGAGGCGTGTTGACTAATCAACCATTCTTGATATATAAAGCACGCATGACCAGCACCTCAGTCAAACACTTTGCAAAGGTTGCGAGTACATGCCATGCCTTGTCGGATGAGACTCGCGTGCGGTTGATTGAACGATTGGGAGAGGGAGAGCAGTGCGTCTGCGATCTGACGGACTCCTTCAAGACCGGCCAGTCCAGGCTCTCATTCCATCTGAAGGTATTGAAGGATGCCGGCCTTGTGATTGATCGCCGGGAAGGACGATGGGTCTATTATTCATTGAATGGGGCGGGTTTTGAGGAGTTGGAGGATCTGGTGAGATCGTTGAAGAGTACGACATCGAGTACCTTTAGACGAGGTAGCTGTCCGTAGAATTTTTTTGCGCGTACTGATCAAGTTTCATTGATAGATGACTGTGTCATGGACAAGAACCGGATCAAAGAAGCTGTGAAGGGGGAGTACCGGCAAGCCGCCCTGCAACTCCGTAGTGGAGGCCGAAGTTGTTGTGGAACGACTCTGCAGGGAAACAGGCTCGATGCCATTACCCACCATCTCTACAGTGACCAAGAGATCTGTGATCTTCCCCCCGAGGCCGTGCTGGCGTCCTTTGGGTGTGGAAATCCCACCGCCTTAGTCGATCTACGTCCAGGAGAAACTGTGCTCGACTTGGGTTCGGGTGGTGGAATTGATGTGCTGCTGTCGGCCAAACGAGTGGGTCCTAGAGGGAAAGCCTATGGACTCGATATGACGGACGAGATGGTGGAACTCGCGCGAGAGAATCAGATCAAAGCGGCGATGTCGAACGTAGAGTTTCTAAAAGGCGAGATCGAACAGATTCCGCTGCCCGATGCCTCGGTCGATGTCATTATTTCAAATTGTGTCGTGAATCTCTCGGCAGAGAAGGATCGCGTCTTGGCCGAGGCGTTTCGGGTACTGCGTCCCGGAGGCCGTCTTGCTATCGCAGACATCGTGATCCGTGGTCTGATGCCGGCGGAAATTAAGCTGAGTCTGCAACTATGGGCAGGCTGCGTGGCTGGGGCACTCGATGAACAGCAATACATCAGGCTCCTCAGTCTGGCGGGGTTTCAGGATGTCTCAATACAACCCACCCGCATCTATCGGGCCGAGTATGCGCGGGAATTCCTCTGTGGAGCGGGATTAGATGTTGAACACCTTGCGAGTCACGCGGATGGCAAATTCATGAGCGCTTTCATCCGTGCAACAAAACCAGCGTATGTGTAATCACTGGGGAGGGTCTCACTATGGAAATCGCGATGACCAGACAAGGTGACGCCGCTCCGACGGTGAAGCGATTGAATCCGTTCGAACGCTATCTGACCGCCTGGGTGGGTCTCTGTATGGTCGCGGGCATGCTCCTGGGTAAATTGGCCCCAGGAGGGATCCAGGTTTTGCGTGATCTAGAGTTTGGCCAGAACAGTCATGTCAACCTCCCGATGGCAATCCTCATCTGGCTCATGATCACGCCCATGATGATGAAAGTAGACTTTCGGGCCGTCGCAAAGGTTGGTCAGCGTCCACAAGGCTTACTCGTCACCCTGTTTATCAACTGGGTCGTGAAACCCTTCTCCATGGCGTTGTTGGCCTGGGTGTTTTTCCGATTCGTCTTCTCGGCATGGATCACCCCAGCCGAAGCAGATCAGTACATCGCCGGAGCAATTATCCTCGCCGCGGCGCCCTGTACCGCCATGGTCTTTGTATGGAGCTACCTCACCGACGGAGACCCCGCGTATACCCTGGTCCAGGTCTCCGTGAATGATTTGATCATGTTGGTACTGTTTGCCCCCATTGTGGGGTTGCTAGTCAGCGGAGCTTCTTCATTGAGCGTCCCGTTCGCCGTCCTCCTCTCGTCGGTCGTGGGCTGTATCGTGATCCCGT
>JBEVJJ010000052.1:0-6691 GCA_040510255.1 Nitrospiraceae bacterium
CCGGCGACCGCCACATTGAGGAGCAGCCGCGGACGAATCCGCTTATCCGCGGGAACCGCCTGGTCCAACACCTGAACGGTTGGAGTATCACGGGCTTCCGCAATTTTCGCCTGTTCGTGTTGAGAGGTCAGCAACGTAAAGAGCGTCTCTTGGACTTTGACCTGTCGGAAAAGGCGCGCATACTGTAACGCGAGTTCCGGCACCGTGATCATCGCGGGATGAAGCCGGTCTCCGGGCAGCATTCCCTTGCCCCCTTTGCCGGACTCCATGATGTAGAGTTGTTTTCTCAACTCCTCGACGTTCGATCGGACTCTCGCCACATCTGGATTGTCCGACGAGAGATAGGTCCCCATCACCTGCAACTGAACCTCCTGGGCGGTGATCTGGCCTTGAAGGATTGCCGCCGCTTCGATCATGACTTTCGACTGAGCTTCCACCGCCACCGTCTTATTCTTGGTCTGAAAATCTCGGAGTGCCTCCTCGGCCTTCCCCATACCTTCGATCGTTTCGGCCAGGCGCCGTTCTATGAACACACGATTCTGTCCGGCCTTGCTCACATTGACCGTCCGATTCAACTGATCAAGATTGGCCACATAGAAGTTCGCCATTTCCGCCGCCACCTGAGCATCGGTGTCCTCCACCGCAATCTTGATCGCCTTTTCCTTCGTGACTGTAATCCGGACCCGATCGTCAAGCTCCTTGCGGGTCTCAATCATGGTCTTTTCCCGGTAACGGTCCATCAGATTGAATTTCGCGATGACATCATCGGCCATGACACGCGATTTCAAGATCGTCACGAATACATCCGTGGGGGTCGCAGGCATACCAGGCAATCCCAGCCCCAAAGTTTGCGCCATGCCTCCGGAGGCGGTCATCGCCAACAGCGCCGCCAAGGCACCTGTATCTTTCGATTCAAGCTGCGGAAGAACCGACGCCGTCGATTCATAGACATTCGGCAGCAGGAGGCTGACGACCAATGCCGCCACCATAGTCCCCAGGCCAAGGCTTCCGATCAGAGTCCGGTGCTTTACGATAAGATTCCAATAGTCGAACGGACTGACCGGCTCGATTGAAGACGGGCTCTCGACTGAAAGACGAGGAGGATCGATGACCGCGTGGGGACTATCTGACGGCCAATTCATAGAGCGACTCGACCGGCTATCGACCGATCACCGCAATGCCGGCTGCTGTCAGCGCGAGACTCCCGACGATGCTGGCGACGGTTTGCCACAACGCCAATTGAGGCATGTGCGCCTCAATCTTTTGTGGCACCACAATCGTGTCACCGGAATGGATCTCCTTCGCATGGAGATAGGTGGAATCGGTCATGCCGTTGGCGCGCATCACGTACATCTCGCGTTTGTTGGCATCCTCGGTCATCCCGCCGGCTTGACGCAGGTAATCCTTCAGCTCCAATCCGGGACGGTAGACGACGGTACTCGGATTCTTGACCGATCCGATAATACTGACGGTTTGTGGCGGCGTTGGAATCGTGATCCGATCACGAGCCTCCAAGATGATATCATCCTCTGTATCCTGCAAGGTCTCGACGGAATCGAGGCGGACGACGACCCGACCCAGTTCGACACGCGACGCGATCGCTTCAAGCTGCTGTAGACGCAATGACAGTACCTGTTGTTCCGCCATGGTCCCCGTCGTGTTAAGGGCCGCAGTCCCACTGAGGCCTGCTGCTCCGGCGGCAAGCCCGGCAGCCTGAGCAGTCAGGCGCTGACGTTCAGACGCGATGAAGCGATCCAGTTCAGCCTGTTGTCTGACCTTGACCGATTCACGCACCAGCATGATTCCGTTGGGGAATGCATTCGCCGTGAATCCCCCGGCCCGATTGAGGATAGAACTGAGCCGCTCCCCATTTTCGACGGTAAAGTATCCCGGACGCCTGACCTCTCCCTCGATAAGGACCAGACTTGGAGAACGCACTTGGCTGGAGACGACGACCTGATCCAACCGATTCAACGGGTGGTTGTCCATTTCGCTCCCCGCAAACAAGGCTCTGGGACTGAATTGGATCACCTGCGTCTGGTAGGTGACCGGGTCGGTCCGGACGATTTCCGCTCGATCGGCATAGGCATCGATGGTGAGTAGTTCGGGATTCAGAAGATCTTTGACTCGCATGCCGCTCCGATATTCATAGGGCCCTGGGCTCTTCACGGAGCCCACGAGGCTGACGACGTTGACCACCTGTGTGGGGAGAGTGGCGATGCGCACGTAATCCCCATCCAAAATGATGGGGTCCCCGCCCTCGACGCCAAGGCGGCTTTTCTCAGGTCCTTGAGATGCCAGCGCCCGAACAAGGTCCACGTCGATCATAATGCGCCCTTGGACGGCAGGATCCTGTCGAAACAGATGACATCGCAGCCGGTCTGACAGGGGCGTGAGGCCGCCGGCCAGCTCAAGCAGATCAGTCAGACGCGAGCCGGGTTTCAATTCATAAATCGCGGGACGTTTCACCGATCCGCTGATGGCGACCACAGGACCCAGTGGTGGCACGAGAATCACGTCCGAAGACTGAAGGCGCTGATCCTGGCGTCGATCTCCGTGCATGAGAAAGCCATAGAGATCCAGTTCCCCGATCACATTTCCGTCCCGCAGCACCTTGACCTGACGGAGAGAGCCGGAGCGTGCTGGGCCACAGGCCGCATAGATCGCATTGGAGGCAGTGGCAAGCGCGCTCAGTTCGTACGCCCCTGGACGGACCACTTCACCGACCACGTAAATTTTCATGGTCCGGATGCGAGCCATGGACACGTGAAGCTCAAATCGTTTGAGCATGACGCTAAGCCTGGCGCGAATAGCCCGTTCGGCCTGGGTAAATGTCTGCCCGGCGACCGGAATCGCACCAATCTGGGGAATCACGAGCATCCCGTCTCGTTCGACCGGAGCAATATAACTACGGTTGAAATTCTGGTCGGGTACATTCCAAATGTGAACAGCCAACGAGTCCTGAGGGCCGATGACATAATCCGGTCCGACAGGAACATCCAGAACCGGCGCAAAACTATTGGCCTGGACATCGAAAAAATTGTACCCAAACTGTCTCAGCCGGCTCCGGACCCCTTGCAACACCGAAAACTGGGCGAAGGCTTCCTCTACCGAGAAATCCTGATGTCGAAGCATCTCGGCCATAAAGGGCTTCTGCTGCACCTGGGCTTTCTGCAAGTTTTGTTGTGCTGCGCCCAGAGATCCCGGCACGTTGGATTGCAACGCTTGGAGCTGGGAGACCCCTTTTTTCTCGCGTTCAACCTGAGCCAGCAATTCCAACTCTCTCTTTTCTTTCTCGGCTTGCGTCTTTTCAAGCCGCCTGTCGCGCTCTTCCTGTTCCTGCCGCATCCGCTGTTCGACCGATGACGGCAGCAGACTGTTAGCTTCCATAGGCCAGTAGTCGTTCAAGTTGGGAACCGAGCTTTCAGGGCTAAGATCCGGAGCCGCTGGCACCGGACAGGGCGTCTGTTGCGGCACAATCGGTTGAACCGCCGTAGGATTTGTCATGATGGCCTGCCCAGGAACAGTCCCGAGTCCATAGGGCAAGGTGCCGAACGCGCCGAACGGTGACACCGGCGAGCCCATCTGTCCACCGATTGAGGGAAGGTTTTGATTCGGCGGTGACGGTGACTGAGGCGACAGCCCGAGATTGCCTAGGTTCTGACTCATCAGGGGCGGGGGAAGCAGAATGCCGGCGATCAGCATCCACACAATGCTCTGGAGCCACCGGGGCACAAGGCCGACTGGCACCAGGTAACGGCGATGACGGGATCGGCTCACAAGACGACTCCTGCTGGCCCCCTGTGGCTGAGGACTGTAGGTTGTAATCCAAAATGACCAACACAGTCAAACCAACAAGGAGGCTCAAAACCCCGCCGACTGTCAGAAGGTCACGGCAAGGGCGGTCCACAAGAGATGGTTGTTGGCGGTCACACCGGCCGCAAACGTCTCCACAAAAGGATTGATTGAGGTCACCTGGCCCGGGTTCGTCAGGCGCTGGAACGTATACCCGACCGTAAATTGGGTCCGGCTGGAATACCACCAGGTCAGATCCATGGCCGCCTCCCGCTTCTGTTCATGGACCGGCTGGCTGCGGTCTCGCTCCTGGATATTGAAGTTGGCGCCGATCTGGAGGGATTCGGTCAGGAATCGACTGGAACGGACAAAGAAATCGATCCCGTCGGTGCCCATATGGTGCCCGATTGGAAACCCGCGATACCGCATGCCGCTCGTATAAGTCCCATGGTTGTACCAGACTCTGGTCAACTCGGGATGGCGTTGCCGGCTGAGGTCCGTGTCGGCAAATTCAATCCGTAAATCGAGCGTATCGTCCTCAAAAACTTGTGGGATATAGATGCCGGCGAGGATCGCGGCACGGCTTGGAATGGGAAGCTGCGACCATTTGTCCTCAGTTCCCAACTCTCCATAGAGTTGCAGGCCGGCAGGAAACGGTATCAGATAGGGAACCTTCGGTATTCTCGCCCGGAAGTCCACCATCGCCTGTTCGTTGACCTCGCGCCCCGCCTCTTGATTGGCTTCGCTCACGTACGAATCGAAGATGATGTCAGGAAATTTTTGATCGCGTCCCTCTCCGTCAAACTGCGTGAGCCTGGTCAAGCCGATTTCCAACCAGTTGGCGGGCAACCAGCTCAAACGGAGGCCGAAAATCTTCGCGCGCGAGAAGTCCCGATCCTTTTCCAGCTGAGTCAAGAAGCTGTTGACTTTCCATTCGCCAAGTTCGCGAAGAACCCAAGGAAGACGAAACGGTTGATCGCTGCCGAGCTTGATCATGTCGAGCGGGAAGGCATGGTTCGTGAGCAAAAGCGACCCATGATAGCCAGGTCCCCACCATAGCATCCCACGTCCCGCTTCTAACGCGATGTTGGCATAACTCAGTTTCAGAATGAACTCGCGGAGATAAAAATTCTGGCTGTTGTTCGTCGCGCCGATTCCCAGGGTATGCCGATCACTGATGAATTTCGGTTCGATCATCAGGGCCGCCCAATCGTTGACCTCGAGCCAGCCGCGGACATACGTCTGGTTATTGACCCCGTTGGCGTAATACTCGCCGCCTCGATTTTCACGAAACCGCACCGTCTGGCCACCGCCGATGAAGAACGCGTTGAACTCCGTCGTCGCACGCGCCCCGACACGCACCGGTCCGGACTTATCTTCCGGCGTCGCTCGAATGACCTCGAGTCGAATCAGTTCCGGCCGGAACTCACCCATCAGCCGTTCCAAGAGCGGCTCTGCCACGACTTCGCGCCCATCGATGGCTATCTTATCCGCCCGAATCAATTCAATCGCGCGTGCCACACTTTTGGCCGCCTGCATACGGCTGTAGGGCCTTTGTGTCAGCATGGCGCGGTCGATGATGTTCATCGCCGTCAACCGGTCGATGACATCGTACGCCCAATGGTGAAACGGAAGGTCGGATGACGCCTGCGCGGCCGGCGCCGAGATGATCTGTACCAGACATCCAAGCCAGGCCGCGACCGCCAATAAATGGAAACCAGGCCATCTGCTCACAAGCTTCTTCATGGATTGGGGACGAATCCCGGCGGAACTGGCGATTCTCAATAGCTGAGCCGGTCAAGTCAACCCGGGGGGTCGAATAGCTCGAAAGAAATCTCATACTGGTGGCAGAAGGAGAGAATGATTGCGTGACACGTTGGGGGAACCGTCACGTGAGGCGGGCCATAGCAAAGATGATTTTGAAATTCTTGACAGAGCGCCCTGTCTCCACGGGGACAGGCGCATCAAATGCCGCAATACCATCGTGCAGGATTGCAGGAAGTGCTACTAACGGACCCAAGAACAGCCGCTTCAGCCATTGCTTTCCTTTCATCGTGGATGGAATGAGACGGAACCTGACGGCCATGCGCTTTATCAATGACGCCATGTGGTCACGCGCCGAATGTTTCGCCACAGGAAAGGCCCCATATAATCGAGGTGTAAATCCGTGGTCCCGCAACACGCGATCGAGATCCGTCGCTCCGAAATACCAACAGCTGTGAGGGCTCGGGTTAAACTCCGCCCACTCCGGGTTGACGCTGGACAACAGCAGCATGCCATCCCGGCTCAAGACCCGACGGCACTCGCTCAGGAATTCTTCCGGCTGTGCAAAGTAATAGAGCGCTTCATAACAGACAACGAGATCGAGACTTCCCCGGCCAAACGGGAGCTCATGCGCATCCATCCTCAACAAATCAAGTCGAGTCTTCGAGGAGACTCGCGCGCGTTCAAGCAAGCTCTTCGTATAGTCTCCGCCGACGACGAGGGTCGCGTGCTTCGCAAGATAGCCCAAGCCTATCCCTGAGCCGCATGCGACTTCCAACACCCGTTTCCCTGCACAAAACTGCGCGGCAAACCGATACCGACTATACATCATCGACAGCGCTTCCTGTGAAATCAGATCTCCGATCTGTTCGGTCACCGTGCTGTAGTCGATGGATCTCATACGTGCCTGGAAAAGAAACGCTGGACGGCCTCCACCGTGATCTTCACATGCTCAGCCGTCGTCTCGGCGCTCATTGGAAGGGAGAGGACTTCCCGGCACACCCTTTCCGTCTCCGGCAGATGGGGCGCGCCGAGCCGCAGCCCTTTATGCTCCCACATGGGTTTCGGCCAGTGGACCAGCGTCTCAACTCCTTGATCTCTGAGGTACCCTCTCAATGGGTCACGATGCGCC
>JBEVJJ010000053.1:0-4312 GCA_040510255.1 Nitrospiraceae bacterium
GCCTACACCATGGCCTACAGCATGCTCTACATGCCACATCGCGACAATAGAGGGATGTTGGAACATCTCACCGAAGCCAAACAAGCCTACGATCAGATTCCCAACGCGACCCCGGCAGCGTGGAACTATGTGCTGGCGGCAGAGCAGCTGAGAGCCGTGTTGGACGCCGACCCCGCCTTTAAACCACTACTGGCTGCTTCATCATGATCCAGATGCGCCGCTGGGATGCTCATGCTGGCCAGGCTTCAGTCCGATGATAGGGATTCCTCGAGAACGTGATCAGTCCGTCCCTCTCCCTTAGTTTTCATTGCTCAAGCAGATGGCGTGTGGTACCCAGACCTTCCGTCAAAACGCATCGTTTCCGTCTGGGTTGTGACCACTCTCTTCTCTTCTGAGAGAGATGAAGCGGCGGAATGCATCTTGACCAGAGATGACGCATTCTTGAATATTCGCACAAGGTAGCATGAGCATCACACCGCAATTCCCGGCTGAACAGACTCAAGACGGTGAATTCAGACGTCAGAAGGACGCGTTCCGCGTATGGATCACAGCCGATGGATCTTCCGGCTACCCGGCCGCCAGGAACCGTTATCATTTATACGTCTCATGGGCCTGTCCTTGGGCGCACCGCACCATCATCGTCCGGAAGCTCAAGCGCCTTGAGCAGGTGATCGGCCTTACAGCCGTCGATCCCATACGTGACGAACGAGGATGGGCTTTTCGGGACGGCCCCGACCATTCCCCGGACCCCGTGAACGGATTTCATTTTCTTAGCGAGGCTTACCGGGCGAGTGATCCGGACTATCGCAACCGGGTCACCGTACCTGTGCTGTGGGATACGATGACGGGAAGGATCGTCAGCAATTCCGACGACGACATCATCCGGATGTTCAACCGCGAGTTCGCTCAGCTCACTACCGGGAGCGTCGATCTCTGTCCGGACCACCTTCGTTCCGAGATCGACCTGTTGAATGACATGATCTATGAAGACGTGAACAATGGGGTGTATCGTGCGGGCTTCGCGACCACACAGCGTGCCTATGAGCAGGCCGTGCGTCGTCTTTTTGGCACACTGGATAGGCTGGAGGACCATTTGTCCGGACAACGGTACCTGCTCGGAAACCAGATGGTGGAAACGGATATACGGTTGTTCGTGACGCTCATTCGTTTCGACGCAGTCTATCACGGGCATTTCAAGTGCAATCTTCGCCGCATCGTGGATTATCCCAACCTCTTCGGTTACATGAAGGATGTGTATCAGTTCGACGGCATTGCAGAAACGGTCAAGTTCGATCACATCAAGCGGCATTACTACATGACGCATCATGACATCAATCCCACGCGCATTGTGCCGTTAGGACCGGATCAGGATCTCCGCTCTCCTCACGATCGAGAACGAATCGGACGCCATTCGTCCAGGACATAGAAGCGGCCGCGTTATCCAGCATTGTTGGATGGGGCCGGGCTTGCGTGAGACGCATTGAGGTTCAGGCGGCGAGTTGTGAGGATCCGTTCGGAGAAAACCTTGGGTTGATCAGACAATGCCGGACATGGTATGGCATGGATGGTTTTCGCCCACTGAACGAAGGGTGGGCGCACCATTTCGTCATGGCCTAGATCGCGCGATCGGCCTTTTCCTCATATCAATGCAGGTGCGGGAATCACAGGATTGCCCATGGGCGACATAGCCATTCGGGTAGAACAGCTTGCTAAACGATATCGCATCGGCGCCACCGTGCGTCACGATACGCTTCGTGATCACCTCATCCATGCGGTCGGTTCATTGGTAAATCGTCAACGACGCGCGACTGCCCGGACGAAGACGTTTTGGGCGCTCAACGAAGTGTCCTTCGATGTGAAACAGGGAGAGGTGTTCGGGATCATCGGGCATAATGGGGCGGGCAAAAGCACGCTGTTAAAGATTCTGTCACGGATCACCGAGCCAACATCCGGGGCGGCGGATATTTATGGTCGTGTCAGCTCCCTGCTCGAGGTTGGAACCGGTTTCCATCCTGAATTAACGGGACGGGAGAATGTCTATCTAAATGCCGCGATGCTGGGCATGCGCAGAACGGAAATACACAGAAAGTTCGACGAAATTATCGACTTCTCCGGCATCGGTGAATTCATCGACACCCCCGTGAAACGATATTCCAGCGGCATGTATGTCCGCTTGGCTTTTTCCGTCGCCGCGCATCTGGAGCCGGAGATCCTGATCGTGGACGAAGTCCTGGCCGTCGGCGATGCCACCTTCCAGCAAAGATGTTTGGGTAAAATGCAACAGGTGAGCCGAGGCGGTCGCACGGTTTTGATCGTCAGCCATAACTTGCCAGTCATCGAACACCTCTGCCAGCGGGCGGTGTTACTGTCCAACGGGCGGGTCGCCTTACTCGGGGAAGCCAAGGAAGTGGTGGAAGCCTATGCTGGTATGAGCGGGGATCTCTCGCGAATTCCTATTTATGAGCGGACCGACAGACAGGGTAAAGGAGAGGTGATTGCGACCGCGATTGAAATGCTGGATGAAACCGGCTCACTCCTATCATCGGCCATTTGCGGGCGAGACACGATACTCCGATGGCACTACCGCTGCGCCCGCGGCAAAATTGTCCGCAAATGCCGGGTCGAGCTGTCGCTGCACGCTAAAATCGGGGATCCATACGAAACCGCTTATTTTCTGATGTCTACGGATCTGGTTGACTCGTCTCCGCTTGAGTTGCGCGGAGAAGGCTGGATCGATTTCCGTCTGCCGGAATTGCCCCTTTCCGGAGGGAACTACTTTGTCATGTCGTATGTCGAGAATGACAGAGAAGTCCAAGATTGGATCCACAACGCTGCACTCCTGACGGTGATCGACGGCGACTTCTATGGAACAGGAAAGACCTACCCTCCGGGCTGGAAAGGGAAATGTGTCCTGGTGAAGTATAGTTGGCAACAGAGAGATAAGACTCCACTTTATGCATCCGCGAGTGAGCGCCGCACCTTGTCCTAATCCTCTCCACAGATTGGCTATAGTCCAGCGAGACCACACAACATCACGTAGTGAACCGTGCGTTTGTGGCACACGGTGTGATGTATGAAATAAAGACTTGTCGCCTTATGCGACAAGTTGGAGCGTGCTGAACCAGGGGTGCACCTAGTTCATCGCGACGACTAAAGTGGATTACGGTGCGACATCCATTAGAACGTGCATTGAGGAGATTGGGGTGACATGCCCAACGTAGTACCTTTGCCTTTGCTTCCGCCGGCCTACCGCCAGCTGAAACTTGCGGAACAAGTTTCCGACCCACAGCTCGCAATGAAGATTGTCCATCTCAGTACCTACGATGTCGCTGGCGGCGCGAGCCGCGCAGCCTATCGTCTCCATACCGGCTTACGTCACGCAGGGGTCCGTTCCTCAATGTTTGTCCGGGAAGCTCGCACGAAGGATGATTCCGTCGTGACCTTCGAGCCGACACAGAAATTTTGGGGGCGTGTGGGTCGTCGGATCCGGCGAGAGGAAATACGGCGGGATCTCAGTCCATCCATCAGCGCGGACAACACGCAATTCGAACCGTTCCGGAGTGATCGGTCGGAATATGGCGGAGATGTGATTTCTCAACTCCCGACGTGCGATGTGATCAACTTGCATTGGATCGTGGATTTTGTCGATTATCCTTCATTCTTCGGAGCCATTCCCAAGGACAAGCGTGTCGTCTGGACGCTTCACGATATGAACGCCTTTACCGGCGGCTGCCACTATGACCTTGGCTGCGGTCGGTATCTCAGCCGGTGCAGTCAATGCCCGCAATTGCACTCCGAAGAGACTCATGATCTTTCGACCATGATTTGGGATCGAAAGAAAGCGCTCTTCGGCCGGATCAATCCCGATCAGCTCCATATTGCGACACCCAGCTCATGGTTGGCCGACGAGGTGAAACGAAGCCCCATCTTGAACCGGTTCCCCGTCTCGGTCATTCCCTACGGCGTCGATCTGGAGGATTTCGCGCCACGCAATCAACAGAGTGCCCGCGATGTCTTTGGTATTCCGCAGAATGCGAGGGTTGTGCTCTTTGTCGCAGACGGCCTTCCCCTCTATCGTAAAGGACTCGGCACGCTTGGCGAAGCACTCGAACGCTTGGCCCAGCGTATGCCCAATCTCTTTCTTATTTGCGTCGGTCACAACGACCCGCCTCTCGGCCTCCGGGTGCCCTGGATGCACCTTGGCTTTGTGAATAATGATCGCCTGCTGTCCAATATCTACAGCGCGGCGGATGTATTCGTGATCCCATCGTTGCAGGACAACCTTCCGAATACCGTGCTGGAATCGATGGCC
>JBEVJJ010000054.1:0-7037 GCA_040510255.1 Nitrospiraceae bacterium
CCGATACATTCAGTATGCCAAGGAACACCATGGCAACATGCTGATCACGTTTGGCGAAGGAAGCGCAACGGAGTCAGCCACCATCAGTAAGGAAGAATGGGAGGCAGTCCAAAGAAGCATTGCGTTTTTCGAAAGGGCCCCGCCGCCATCAGCCGCTGGCCGGAGGTGGCTTTTTGGGCGGGACTCAGGGGCGTCCCGTCCACAGAAATGAGTGGAAGAGTAGGAACACCTTAATCCTGGATTAAGCCCCTGGCATTCCAAATGCGCCTCATCCTATTGCCATCATTTATTCTGTCGTGACTATGTGAAAAAGCGGGGACCAGGGCCTGCTTCCAATTCCGTTCCTAGGCGTCCCTACCGTTGACCCATATGCAAGGATGGCAAGCTCAGGGATAGCGCACATGGGGCCGAATAAACTTCCAGGGCAGCCCACGGACGTTCTGAAGGCCAGGTCAGGGGGATTTCCATGCCCTGCCCCCGAAATACGCACACATTATCCTCACGAGCTCTCCTGCAGAAGCG
Source organism: Nitrospiraceae bacterium (assembly GCA_040510255.1). Classification (GTDB taxonomy): domain Bacteria; phylum Nitrospirota; class Nitrospiria; order Nitrospirales; family Nitrospiraceae; genus DASSBQ01. Next base: position 523 of record JBEVJJ010000054.1, read on the forward strand.
CAGTGTGGGTCGCCATGGAAATGCTCCCAGCTTCGCGCATGAGTGGTTCCGTATGAGGTTAACCGATGTGTCAATGACTTGGATTTCGGAAAGTCTCGGCCAAACGGCGAGCTAACGGACCTTCAAGGAAGCCTCCACCGCAGTTTCTAATTCGCCGAGATCGTAAGACCCTGTAACTTGTACTGGAAGTTTGAGCACCCTATGTAATCCTAAGGAATGCGAAGCATCTATGTTGGTCACTTGTGAGGGACCGGATAACACGATGACCGACCCATGATACCCATCGTCGCGCAGAGTCTGGAGGAAGAGGCTACCAGCCGGATTATCAAGATACATACCGTACGACGAGATCGGGCTGAGATTCTTTCATCTCTGTCTTTACATCCGTTCGGTGGGGGGGACACAAACTGCGTGCCCCTTGGCCCCTAGTGACTTCGCGATTTGCTCTCGGAGGTCTGCTCGATGTGTCAACAGCATGATCATGGCGGCTCCTTTCTTTTCTTTCTCGCGAACGGTAAAAAATAAACATCGGTATGCTATGACACCAGCGGAACGGCCATCGAGTCGAGAGTGCTCATTGTGTGCAATACATGAGAGCGACATTCATCACGATCCTCTTCAGAACTCGTCATCACTATCATCATCATCGACAGTCGCAAATCATGATATCAGTACTACCCATCGGGCTGTTCGAATCGTTGAAAGCAAGATGCCATCTGTGTCCTTGCGGACATTGCTGGTGCACAATAAGGCGTTCTTGTGTGTCCTTCCCGAGAGGAGTTCTGAGTTCACGGAGATCTTCGGTATCACAGATATCGCAGGTAGACATAATGATTTCTCTCACCAGATTTCGTCATACATCCCTTCCACTTGTCCAAAACCCAGCGCCGCCTGCATCGACTCGCTGACAGAGATGAGAGTGAGTTCTGCACCAGCGCCCTTGTTGACGCCGTGCTACTCGATGTAGCTCCCGCGCGCCGGACATCCAGCGCTTACAGAGCGATCCTGCTTCCGTCTGCGCAGCAGAAGAAACTTCACCGTGTAATTGCCCCGTGCCCGTCAGTTTTTTGTACCAAGAGGAGCGTGGACACAAGGAGGAGTTTTCCACCCAATAGGATCTATGCAGCGCAATCACAGCCTTCGCGGCTTCCCCCAGACTCGCCATTTCCACTGAGCCGACACACAATGATAAGGCGGTGTCAGGTCTCTCAACATTGACCGAGAGAACATTCCCGAACTTGGAAAACATGCCTTTGAGTTCCTCTTCGCCTACCGATTTGAGAAGTCCATCAATATGTAGCGCGGAGTTCATATGATTTTCATATGATCTTTCCCTTCTGTGCGATTGGGCAAAAGTTACCGTGAGAGCTTGACTTAGAAAAAGCATACGCAGAAAGTACGAACCCGTCTGATCACAATGGATCACTAAAGGTCATCGACCCACCATAAAACCCCTTCGCCCCGAGTAGATGGATGGACACTCCCAGCCCTCTATTATAGTGCTTGACGCCGCTCTGCATTGCGTGTAGCGTGATTGATGTGACGTGTGTAGCTCCGCTGACTGTCCTATCCTTACGCTTCCTGTTCCTTCCCACGCGTGACTGATTCCCCAGTCTCCGCCGCTCCTACGCCAGAGTTTTTCTGAGTCGCTGTAGGTCTTATGTTCGGGTTGCTGATGGAGGCAGCCACGATCATGGCCACATACCAGAAGACTGTTCGACTCACGCCTGCTACTCCATAGAAAGGAGTTCGCTATGCTGTACTACGCACTGGTGTTCTTCGTGGTCGGATTGATTGCTGGAGCCCTGAATCTTGCGGGGGTGTCCGGGGTCGCGGTCCAGATTTCCTGGGTCCTGTTTGTGATCGGGATTGTTCTGCTCGCGTTCCATCTGTTCTCGGGACGTTCTGCGCGAGCCGCCTAACGGGGGACTCTCGGACTGCCGGTGTATTCGCTCACGTGAATCCCCGACTGTCTCGTCCCGCCGAGGTGTCGATTTCTACAACGGAAAGGAGGATCTATGAATGCTGATCAACTCAAAGGGAAATGGATGCAGTTTAAAGGTGACCTGAAACAGCAATGGGGCAAGCTGGCCGATGTGACCTGCAGCAGATCGAAGGGAATGACGACAAGTTTGTCGGCAAAGTTCAAGAACAGCACAGCGAAAAAAAAGTGAGCTGATGAAGTTGGCGGCCACCTGTTTCAGACATCTATGCCGGACGTGAGGACAAAGGTCCTCTAAAATAATGCGGCACCGTCCAAACGCGAGGCGATGGATGACAAGGATGACGCCATCACGGCTCGTGTCAACGAGCAGATTGCGAAGGAATCATATCTGAAGAAAGCCGGCATTCATGCTCAGACGAATGCGGGGGTTGTCTCACTGGCAGGCGAGGTTCAGACCTCATGACCAGTGCCCAAGCGTCTTGGACGGCCTGGCAGGTCCCCGGTGTGAAGTCCGTGAAGAACGGATCTCACGGTGAAGGAAAAGGCCTAGGGTTTCAGTCGCACGATAGACGCGCTATCCGTCCGTCGATATCCGGTCACAGTCAACAAGGGGTGCGGCTGATCAAGGCCGCATTGCCACGCGCGCCTACGAAACTATACGAGGAACGGGGACGACAAGAAGGCCAGGCCGTAGAGGACTGGGTGAACGCGGAACGGCAACTGAGCAGCAGTAAACCGTAAACGGACCATGAGGATACTGAAACGTCACCTTCGATAGATAAAGGAGATCAGACCATGAACACAGTTTTACGATGGGACCCCTTTAAAACGCGGTGGAATCCGTTAAAAGACCGGGAGGAATTAGAAAGCCGGTTGGCAACGATGATTGGATTTCGAGAGGCGACGGGTAATGGAGGAAAGGAAGCTCTGACGGTAGCCGAGTGGTCGCCGTTGGTGGACATTACAGAAGATGAGAAGGAATACCTCATCAAGGCCGAGCTGCCGGACATGAAGAAAGACGATGTCCGGCTCAGGGTGGAGAACGATGTCCTGACGATTTCCGGCGAACGGAAATTCGAGAAGGAAGACGCGGGGATCAAACATCATCGGATCGAACGGGCTTATGGGAGCTTCGTGCGTAGTTTCTCTCTTCCGGAGGATTCGGATGGGGGAAAAGTGACGGCTGACTACAAGGATGGGATGCTCCACATCCACTTGCCGAAATCTGAGAAAGCGAAACCGAAAGCCATCGAGATCAAGGTAGCGTAGTCTCCATGCGTTGGTCGTGGGATGAGGGAGCGTCACGGAAGGTCGGCTTGCGAGAGGACCTTCGTGGCGCCCTGACTGCGAAAGGGCAGAGACGAGTGCGCCCTCAATCTGCACCTGCTGGTGGTGGCTGACTAAGTTCAGGCATCAGAAAAGGGAGGTTTGTGATGAAGTTAAGCGCAAGAAACCAATTTCAGGGAACGGTGACGAAGGTGACAGAAGGGCAGGCCATGGCCGAGATAACGGTCAAGGTTGGCAACTTGGATTTCATCGCTGCCGTCACCGAAGGGTCAGTCAAGGGTATGGGCTTGAAGGTGAACGACTCCGTCACGGTCGCTGTGAAAGCGACAGACATGATGGTCGGTAAATAGGCTCGTGGGGGAGGGGCGGTCTTCATGGCTGGCCCCTCTCTCTTCGTTGCGTCCGCATGTTCCACACAATGATCAGTGTTCAAGCCACCCGATCTCGCGTCCTGCGGTCAACCTGATCGTTCACGCCTCAGTCACTCACCACGCACACCTATTGAAACCGCAACACGGTGAGCGATCATGCGGAGTTGCGCGGCTTGGTGTGGATTGATCCTTATTTCCCTAGCAGGAACCGGCTTCCCCCCTTGACACTTCTTGAGACAGCCTTATGTTTATAAATATGCACACTGAACCAGCCCGATGGAAACTGACCCATGACGAAAAGAAGGCGGCAGAAGCGGCCTTTACTGGAGGTCCGTCCAACCCAGAGTGGTCAGAGAGCGCCCGCAAGGTGTACGACGGCATTGCGACTGTCATAGGGAAAGCATCTCCAGCCCTTCTCAGCGAGCACGAACTCGAACCAGTCGAAGGCTTGGCATAGTCGCCTACACCTTCGCACCTACCATCCTGACCACCGTTCCAACTCCGATTCCAACGCTCTTGGCAATCTTGATCGTGCCGTGTCCCTTGGCCCTGAGAGGCATCGCGCCACATGACGGCGGGAGCGTATCAAAGCGACCGATGTAATGATCGGCAAGTAGCCCGTCATCACCGGGTGGAGTGGGACGAGAGGACGAGGCAGAGGTCTCCCCTCTCGCTGATGACGGCTGCGCAGGCCGAGAGGAGAGGCGGCTATAAACGTCTCCCTCTCGCCCTGTGTCTTCGTGGCTCTTTGTGGCTGGTGCGGCACGGTTGGCGCTCTGTGATGGCGGCTAATGGATCGAGTACCCGGCAGGGGGAAATTGGGCGCACGGCGTACCACATTAACGTGAGAGATTTTTTCGGTATTTTTCAATCGAGTCTTTTTGTGTTCGGAGGTCGAGTGGGCACGGTCCTTCGTTTCGAGCTCAGGCGAGCAGTGCTAACGCGTTTACTTCGTTTTCGCCGCATGGTATACCCCCGAAGAGCTTGTTATCTAATTGACCAGGGCCGGTATGCCCACAAAATTGCCTCAACCCCTCGCGGCGTATTTCGCTGGAAACAATAATCACGATATCAACGCCATGCTTGCTCCCTTTACCGAGGGTGCGGTCGTCAAAGACGAGGGTGAGGAGATGCGTGGCCTCAAGGCTATCCGCGCATGGATGGAGGAGACGACCAGGAAGTACGGAGCCTCCGTTGAAGTTTCCGGCGTCGCCGAGACTGCCGAAAATACAACTGTCACATGCCTCGTTTCCGGCAACTTCCAAGGGAGCCCCGTTGAACTCCACTACGCCTTCATTCTGGACGGTGAGAAAATCGGGCGCCTGGAGATATCTTGATGACCCCCGCAACGCTGATGACGGACCTCTGATTCACTTCATCGCGGCAATAATCGTCGGCTTGGTGTTGGCTTGGTGGAGTGAGAGGACAGGTTGACTTTGGTTACGATGAAATCGCAGAATCTGGCTACGATGTAAAACCACCACCACATTAGAATCCGCGCCGTTAGCCACTTAGGACGGACAGAGGCCACATTCCCGGCTTCGGCACCAATCACTATAGGCTCAAGCGCCCGGCGTAGGCGCAAACCCCATCACGTATCAAGAAATGGAGTTATGGCTATCCATCGTATTCACTAGGGAACCTCTGAACAATGCCGGTTTGTGATGCCAACATGTATAGGCAGCAGCACCATGGGGCTCAGAGGCTCGCTGATGTGGCCTTCTCCATACTGTGCCGACCGGTCAGCCAGGGCTCCGTCGCTGTCGATGCGTGACCGATTAACCGCCCGTTGGCTGGAGGCGGCGGACGACGTACAGATTCGCGAGCGCACAGGTCACCAGCAGCCGATGAGTATTCTTGGTCAGGCCACGATAGCGGACCTTCGTGAATCCGAAGATGCATTTAATCACGCCAATGACATGTTCCACTTTAGCCCGCACCCGCGACTTGGTCCGGTTCTTGGCCCACTCGACCACATCCACGATCCCTTGCCGCCGTACGCGACGGTTCGTGAAATCCTGGGCCTGGGGCGCGACGGCGCGAATCACCGCCGTCTGCCCCTGGTACGCCCGATCCCCGACTCGCGTCTCCCGGCCATGCAAGAGGCGAGGGAGGACCGTGCTATCCGCCACATGGGCCGCCGTGGCGGTCGCCGAATGGATGAGCTTGCTCTTGCTGTCGATGCCCACATGGGCCTTCATCCCGAAGTACCACTGCTTGCCCTTGGCGGTTTGGTGCATGTCTGGGTCACGGGCCTTGTCGGCGTTCTTCGTCGAGCTCGGGGCGTTGATAATCGTGGCATCCACAATGGTGCCGGTGGCCACGCGATAGCCGAGGGTCTGGAGATGCTGAGTGACCGTCTCGAAGAACGTGGGCCCCAGCTGGTGTGTTTCCAGCAGATGCCGGAACCGGCAGACCGTGGTTTCGTCGGGAACGGGTTCCATGCCCAAGTCGATCCCGACGAAGGTGCGCATGGCCAGCGAGTCGTACAGGGCCTCTTCGACCGCGGGATCGGAGAGGTTAAACCACTGTTGCAGGAAGTAGATCCGAAGCATCCGTTCGATGCCCACGGGACGTCGGCCAGCCGCCTCCGGCTTCGGGTACACCGGCTCAATCACCGCGCACAGCGCCTCCCAGGGCACCACCCGATTCATTTCGGCGAGAAACACCTCACGGCGTGTCGTCTTGCGGAAGCGCTCAAAGCCAGCGGCCGTGGCCAACGTCGTCTGTTTCATCGATGCCTCCCTCCGTGATGTGAGTACGCGCTTCTCTTACCACGTAGAGGACGCACAGGAAAGAATTAATCAGAGGTTCCCTAGCGATCACGGAATGACGGGCAGACATCGAATTGCATCGAAGGTTGGATATCGCCACCTACAGGTACGAATCGTCCGGATGGACGGGCTCTTCAC
>JBEVJJ010000055.1:0-4126 GCA_040510255.1 Nitrospiraceae bacterium
AACGAAATTCGTGCCGTCCGGGTCGATCCAACGTGAAACGGATGACCGCTTCCCGCTGGGCATCGAGAAACACACCGCCGATCCCTGTTCCATACGTAATCACCCCCGCGGTATCGATTCTGGTCGGTACCCCATCGAACATGGATGACCCGAAATCATGGCGTTCGGGATCGACATTGCGAATCGCAATGACCGTCGGCACGCCTAAGCGGAGCGGGATCGCCGTCCAGGATTTCGCGCTTGATTTCGAGGCCGATCACGAAAAAAACATCGCCATCAGCCCATCGTTGATCCAGTCCAAAAGCGTTTCCGTCAATGCATGAGGTCCGACCGCGACACTGATCGGTGTCTCCCAAAGGCGACTATAGGAGTCCAGCCCACGGGGAATTGGCCCAAACCAGAGCGAATAGCGTGGCGGCTAACAGCAGGACCCCACCGGTGGACTCGTGATGTATGAACTCGTGAAACGGCTCAACGGGAGGCGTGATCGGCGACGGATGTTCCCTGCTGTGAAGTTCCATAGACTGGTTTCCTATCCCTTGCGCTGACTCAGACATCCAAAAAGAACACTGTATCGCTAGAAATGGCACATGCGCAAGAAGTGACCGGATCGCTCATCACACTGGATGCAATGAGTATGGGAAGAGAAGATGCTGGCGCGCTCACGCGCGGGCGGAACGCGCAAGAAGCTCCCACAAGAGTAAAAAGATTTATCTTGAACCTGGGCTTTGCAGATTAACGTGGAGAGACCAGGAGTAATTGACAGACCCGGCGAGAGTTGTTGAGCCAATAATGGCGCGTACCTGCGGGAATCGCTGCGCAATCTCCCGTCGAAAGCTGATGGTGTTCATCCTCGAGGAATAAGCGAATCACACCTTTTAAGATAAACGCCAGTTGCTGGGTAGGACGGGTGTGCGGTCGTGAGGCGCTGGCTCCCCCCGGTTTGAGCGTGACGAGGAACGATTCCAACCGGCTGTCCGGATCGGAGAGACCCAATGCCTCGATCCTGGCACGAGACCATTCGCTTTGGACCATGGGACGTCGATTCCGCCGTGTGACTGCGGGAGTGATTGGAGTCACCGTCTGAAAAAACTCGCCTAAGCTCATTCCCAGCGCCGAGGTAATGCGCTCCGTCGATGCAATGGATGGGGACGCTTGTCCTAGTTCGATCTGCGAAATAAAGCTGGGGGAGAAGCCACACTTATCTGCCAGTCCTCTCACCGATAAGCGTCGCTGGCGGCGGAGTTGACGAATGATCTTGCCCAGAGGGATGACGGTCTTTGGGTGTGCTCGGTCCTTCACGGATATCCTTCCCATGAGATCGTAGAACAGTCCTTACCACTTGACATGATAATTATCAAGTCAACGAATCATCGCACGCTGGACTTGATCAGTGTCAGTGAACAGTGTACAGTGGAGATGGACATTGACCACCAATCACTGTTGGTAGTTTCAGTATGGTCAGGCTTCGTCGCAACATGGTGGCATTGCTGGCTACGGCTGTGTGTCTGCTGGGAGAGGTCGCGCTCTTTTTCACCGCGGTCTCTTCAATTCGGCATCTTCTGGTGATGCTCCTCTCAGGATATCTGCTAACGTGGGCATTGTATGGATTCCTGTCTTCCAGCTCGCATGCAGAGCTCGTAAAGCGATTTAGTCTCATGACCAGTGCTATCGCCCTATGTCTGGTCGTCGCAGAAGGGATAGCCCTGCTAGGGCTCGTCGATTATCGGAGCGTATTGGGCGCGTTTGAATCCACGAACGCTCTGAGCGTAACAGGGCGACATGCCGATCGTGAGCTGCTCTGGCAACATGATCCATATTATCGCTATGAAAAGCCGTACCAGGGCAACTTGGGCGCAGCATTGTGCCGGCCCCCTGATCCTCTACAAACAGTTGCAGTGCGCTACGATCGACATGGGTTCCGCAATCGCAGTGATCTCCAGCAGGCGGATATCGTCGTCATCGGCGACTCGTACATTGAAGGCTATATGACTTCTGAGGAGAAATTGGCCACCACCCTACTCGGCCAATTGCAAGGGAAGACGGTGGCGAACCTCGGGCATTCGGGTTATGGCCCTCAACAGGAATTGGTGGTGCTCACACGGTATGGCTTGCCACTCCATCCTCAGATCGTGATTTGGGCCTTTTTCGAAGGCAATGACTTTGAGGATGCAGAGCGGTATGAGGAGAACGTGGCGAGGGGGGGCAGCCCATTGTGGCGCAACGTATGGTCTCGGTCGCTGACCAGAAATGTCTTAGCGAGAACGTTGAGGCCCGCGAAGGCATGTATCCCCAATACCAAAATTGAGCAGTACCAGGCGCAATTTATGGACCGACTCCATCTGGCGACACCGGTCTTGTTCGCGCCGTCTGAGATGAAACCATTTTCAGAATCACGGCTGAATAAGGCCTTATTGTCCATCGCCGAAGCCGCGAGGCTGTGCCGCGAACAGAATATTGAGTTCATCGTGGCCTTTGTGCCTGAAAAATACCGCGTCTACCGCGACCTGCCTAATGTCACGTGGAGTTCGAAAGCCATGGAGTCCTGGACGGTCAACGGTGCACCTACCGAAATGGCAAGGCGATTAGCCAACCTGCAGCTCGACATTCATTTTGTCGACCTGACTCCCGCGCTCCGAATTGCTTCACGCATGGGCCTGACCACGTATCTGCCGGATGATACTCATTGGACGGACGTTGGCAATCGAGTGGTGGCGGCGAGACTCGATGAGGCCCTCGCGTCCCTCACCCTGCAAGCGCGACGGCCCTAGGTGGAAGTTATGAGGCATGGAAGAAGAGCGGCAGAACAGTTATACTGAAGGTTAGTACCAGCACACGTTGGTTCCACGGGCGCTCGAATCTAAATCATTCCCTGTGGAAATTGGGCCCAAATTCGTCAATCACCATTCCGCTAGTCAATTAAGACACCTGTTTCTCCAATAGACAGCATTTTCTGATGGCCGAAGCGGTCCCCCCTGGGTGTGAATCCTTGTGTGAGCGGCTCGCTTCTCCTCTCGCAACGCCCGTTTCCGACCCGTCCTGCGCCTAGGCGGGTTGTCGATACACCTCATCATGGGCCAACAAGGCCCAGGTCACCCGGGCATTTTTGTTGGCTAAGGCCACCGCGGCAACATGGGTGCCTTTGCGGCGTTTGAGGGCGCAGAGCCATCGCCCCTGCGTATCGGTCCTCCGCTCAGCACGCTGCACGACGGCTCGCGCCCCATGAATCAGGAGCGTCCGCACATACCGACTGCCTCGTTTCGAAATCCCGCCTACGATCTCCTTGCCTCCACTGGAATATTGCCGAGGAACCAGACCCAACCAGGCCGCTAGATGCCGTCCATTGTGAAACGCCTGGGGCCGACCGACTGTCGCCAGCAGCGCCGTGGCCGTCAACGGACCAATCCCCGGCACAGCGGCCAGCTTCCGGCAGACCGGATGTGCCCGGTACACGCGATCCACCCGTGCGTCACCCGCTCGATGCGTGATTCGAGATCCTTCAGTTGCTCGTACAACTCGGAGAAGGTGTCCCGGGCAAAGGCGGTCAATCTCGACTCCGCCTCATCCAGAAAACGGACTAAGACTGGCCGTACCTTCTGCGGGGATTGCGCAATCACCACCCCATACTCGGCCAACAAGCCCCGAATCTGATTCATGACGGCGGTCCGGTGTTTCACTAAGAGCGATCGCGTACGGTGCAAGGCCTGCATGTCGGCTTGTTCCACCGTCTTGATCGAGATAAATCGCATGGTGGGCCGACTCACCGCTTCGCAGATCGCTTCCGCATCTCGCCCATCATTCTTGTTGGTCTTGACATAGGGGTGGACATACTTAGGGCTCATCAGCTTGACGGTATGCCCGAGCTGTTCAAACGCCCGGCCCCAGTGATGCGCACTCCCGCACGCCTCCATCCCGATCACACATGGCGGCAGACTCGCCACCGCGTCCAACAACTGACTTCGCACGCGTCGGCTGAGCACCGCTCGCCCTCGCGCATCCGCCCCGTGCAACTGGAAGACATTCTTCGCCAAATCGATCCCCAATGTCGTGATGTCCATAAAAGCCCCTCCCGTCTTCCTGACGATGAGTGTGCGCAACAGCACCATCCTGCCTCGTGTGAGGCTCG
>JBEVJJ010000056.1:0-3628 GCA_040510255.1 Nitrospiraceae bacterium
GCGCCTGACAGGATTTGAACCTGTGGCCCTCAGCTCCGGAGGCTGATGCTCTATCCAACTGAGCTACAGGCGCTCCCGCTCGCAAGGTGCGGGTCACCTTAGCACAGCCTTTCCGATGCTGTCTAGCTCGCGCGTGCTTGTTCCAGGCAGGAAACCAAACGTCAAGAGCACTTCTTCTCCCGACTCATGCCGCGTCTCTTGCCGCATGGCGATCGCCCGGGCTTCCTGCTCCGCGAATCGATCCTCTTCATCGCGAATGCTCCGCGGAAGGCGGACCAGGGGGACGGATGTTTGCACCTCGCATGCGCCGCTCATGACGCCGGCCGTCTCAACGGGAATGCCCATGGTTCGGCAGGTGACTGGTCGAGATGGGTAGATGCCGCAGGAGCCGTCATCTTGAAGAGCCGGGCAGGGGAGATCGGCGAATCGACTCACCAGCTCATCGATGGCGTGATCCGACCAACCGTCCAACGTTCGGTCGTCTCCCAATTGAGGGTAGGCTGCCCGGATGGTGGTCGTTTGCCGGACGGCGCGTTCGAGGATTGCTGCGCGCTTCTCAGTTGGGAGTGTTGCCATGCCCCGCTGCAATTCATCGACGTCGAGCATGGTGATGGGAAAGGGGCCGATGCAACAGCGCGAGCATCCATCACGACAGGGCAGAGCCTCCAGCAGCGCGGCCCTGGCCCGCCGAAACCACTGATCGGCCTGTTCAAAGATTGGTAATGGTGACGTGGAGGGCACGCGCGCCTCCATCGGGATCTAGTCGTGTGGCTCGGCGAGATCGACGATCAGTTCACCTTTGGGAGAGAAGAACCCCTGCCCATCGACTTGCACGAGTCCATTGCAGTTCTCCTGATAAAATTCCAGGATCCAGCCATTGAAATCGTACCCCTCTTCGCTGATGTCCGCCTGCATTTGGGTGGTCAGAATGAAGCGCGCCCGCGTCACGTATTCGGTTGCCTGTTGCGCTTCGATATCATCAAACGAAGACAGCAACTCGAGAAAAAACTTCCGCTCCTGCTCGAACACATCTTTGTACGAACCGCGATCGCGTACGCAAAAAAGTTGAGTGGGCTTGCGGTCATGATGATATCCGAGCCCGACCTGCACCCAGGCCCAGTCATCCAATCCGGCCTGATCCATATTCGGCGGCGTAATCGGCAGCTGGCCTCGTGATTTCAAAAATTCGATCAGCAGACGCAGAGGAGGTGAATTCTCCTTCTGGCAGAATACGCGAGAATACACGAAATTCTCCGGCTGTCCTTCCGCGGCCGGTTGTGCAGACGCCGGGAAAATCGGTAGTTCTCGTCCCATGATGTGTTCCTTTTTTAGGCCGGATGATCGGAATTGTCCCTACTTTACTTGGTCCGGCTCAATGTGTTCAAGAGTGTCGAGCGAGGTTTTTTCCGCTCCAGATGCGCGTTTTTCCGGTTGACAGCTTGTAGATCATTGGATACACTCTCGCCCTGTTTTTAACTCTGCACGCTTCGCACACACGTTTCAGTGCAGTTCACCTCAGGAATCAGTCTTCCGTCGGTCTATACCCAAACCAACTATCACTTTTCTTGTTCAAGGGAGGTACGCATGGCCAAATCAATGACGAAGTCGCAGATCGCTGACCATCTTGCTGGGAAAGCCGGCATCACCAAGAAGACCGCCGTCCAATTGTTGGACGACTTGGCGGCGCTGGCTTACCGGGAGGCGAAGAATGCCTTCGTGGTACCCGGAGTCGGCAAACTGGTGCTGGCCAACCGCAAGGCTCGCATGGGCCGCAACCCGCAGACCGGTGAGCCGATCAAGATCCCGGCCAAGCGGGTCGTGAAGTTCCGCGTGGCCAAGATGGCCAAGGATTCCATTCTCGGGAAGAAGTAAGCGAGTTGTCGGACGCTGAAGGGGCCGGCCTTTCGTGTGAAAGGCCGGCCCCTTCTTTTTGCCCGCAGGCGTCTGTTTCTAGGCGGGGGATTTGGGGTCGCCATGCGATAGTGTCTCACGGGGCGACAGAACAACCTCGCCACTATTTGCGGACAGCCACTCCGTGAGTATCCGCGGTTTCCTTCTCATCCTTCATATTGGTAATGCGTGCGATACCCACAAATTGGCCACTCTTGCCATCGTCCATGACCCGAATCACGCCGACTCCCGGAGTCGATCCCTTGGCATTGTTGACGTTCTTGTCATTGCCGCTCAATGGGATGGATCCCCTCGTCCCCACAAACACGTGCGCTCCATCCGGCGACACATCCATCAGGTCGGGGGCCGGACGATCGCTGTGGGAGCCAACCAGGTTGATCGAGGTGACAGTCTGGTTCGAGCGCGTATCAATCACTTCAACATTGTCGCCAGCCCGATCCCCATTCCAGAGATAGGAGCCCACGGCGACCATCCCATGAGAATCGGCAACTTTGCCATCTCGGGACGAGATCAGCTTCGCTCCGACTGATGCAGGAAGCGCAGCGATATCCAGGGCATACACATCATACGACAGTGGCGCGACCGGCCAGCCTCCACCCGAGTTGATGTACATGGTATGACCGACCTGAACACCCCCGCAGCCAGCGGGATGAATTTGTTCTTTATTCAGGGTGGTGACGACCTTCATGGGGGTCTGTCGGACATCCACAACCAAGAGACCTCCGCCACGCAGGGTGATGAATGCATACTTGCTTGACGAGTCGGTAATCGGACAGATGGGTGCGGTATCCGGCCGGTCCTCACCTTCTAACGCGGCAAGATTCATGACATCCTTGTCCGGGTCAAAACTGAATGTGTGGCTTTCATAGTCGGTCCAGATTCTGATGAATTTCTTTTCCGCAATGTTGGCCGCGATCGCCATCTTCTGGTCGGGGGTCGGCCATGCGGCGTGGACGTTTTTCCCCATGGACAAACAGGCTTCCGGTTTATGGGTGGCTGCGTCCATGAACAGCACGTGTCCGCTCAAGAAGGCGAGGATGAGATGGGACTGGTCTTTCGTGAAGAACAGCATGTGCGGACGCCGGACGGGCTTCTGGGTGACGTCCTCGCAGAATTTATTGACGTCGCCCCCCAGATCAATGGTGGTGGTTGGTTTCGCCGCGGCTGGATTGGCTGCGAGTACTGCTCCGTCGTAAATGTAGAGGTACCCTCCGCTTTCCTTGCCCGTGTCCGATTGGTCGGTAATCCACACTTCATAGGCCTGGGCTGGAGTAAGCAAAGAGATCGTCAGCGCGAATGCCAAGAGACTGCCCACGGCACTTTTCCACATCATGATGTTTTCTCCCTTCCAGTGACAATTCGACAAGAGTTGCTGCGCGACTGATTGGTTAGCAGTTGGAGGATACCGTTTCAGAGGAGAGAAAGCCACAACGTTGGGGGCTCAACTGGGGGCTCCGCATTCACGTCAAACCACCACGCTTTTTCCTCAGCCTCCGAACCGTCGCCAAATTCTTACGATGAAGCTCGAAAATCGATAGGACGGAATCCTCACTGTCGCTGAGCATCCGGCAGGAAGCGTGTATTCCCGGCTTCCTGTCGGCGGCGGTTGTAGGTTCGAGCATCATCTCTCTTTCGCCTTTCTGGTATAATAAGAGGTTCGCTGGAGGAATCGATTTGGAGAGGAATGGGGGAGACGTGCGGTCCGGCCAAGCCTGGA
>JBEVJJ010000057.1:0-8942 GCA_040510255.1 Nitrospiraceae bacterium
TAACCAGGCGCATGTAGGAATTCCCCAGGGCCTTCACGAGGAAGAGCATGGCCGCCAGGGATTCAGCGGCCCTTCATCGCATCTGTATCATACTCATCCGCCGACCGCTTGGACCAGGATAGAGGGTCCACTCCGGCCGCGGGCGTTTTCGTGCAAGACGTTGCCCACCCAAGATTATCGCGCTGCGGACGGAAGCCCTATTGCGATTCTGAAGAGTAGCGATGCCCGGGTCTCCATCTCGAAACGGACCGAGACCATGCCCTACTTCGTGCGCAATGCCGACGGAGACGAAATCGTCTTTGTGCATGAGGGGCAAGGAAAATGGGAAACCGACTATGGCGAATTGGGCTTTGAACCGGGTGATTACGTGGTAATCCCGAAAGGAACCACCTATCGGGTCCATCTCGATGCGACAGCTGGCTCCGGCCTCTTTGTGATCGTCGAGACGCCGGCGCCTGTCGGTTTGCCGGAGCGAGGAGTATTGGGCAAACACGCCCTGTTCGACCCCGGTGTCCTGGCCAGTCCTGACCTGCCCGGTCTACTCGACAAGACACACAATAGTCGCGAGTGGGAGGTCCGGATCAAGCGGGACGGCGAATACACACGCGTCTATTATCCCTTCTATCCGATGGATGTGGTCGGGTGGAAGGGTGATCTGTGGGTTGCCAAGCTCAATGTCCGTGATTTTCGCCCCGTCACCAGCGCGCGGTATCATTTGCCGCCGAGCGTGCATATGACGTTTCAGGCTGGGGGCCTGCTGGTTTCGACTTTTGCGCCGAGACCGCTCGAGAGCGACCCGCACGCGCTGCGGGTCCCGTTCTATCACCGGAACATGGATTATGACGAGGTGTTGTTCTATCACCAAGGAGACTTTTTCAGCAGGGCCGGCATTCAACCGGGCATGCTCACGCTTCATCCTCAGGGGATCCATCACGGGCCACAGCCTCAGGCCGTGGCCGCCAGCGCCATCAAGGAAAAGACCGAGGAGATTGCCGTGATGATCGAGTCCCGCAGCTCATTCAGAGTCATGCCGGAACTAGAGTCGGTCGAACTGAAGGACTATGCGATGAGCTGGAGGACTTCATGAAACTGGTGAGTTTCCAGGTCCGAACTGCCGTGGGACTTTTTACGAGAGTGGGCGCGTTACACGGTGAGCGCATTGTGGACCTCAACATGGCCTATGTGCGGCTTCTGGCGGAGGAGAGGGAAACGCAGCCGCGGCGTCTAGCCGATGCGCGGGTGCCGGCGACGATGCTGGAATTTTTAGAAGGCGGCGCATCGACCATGGCTGCTGCCCGCCGGGCTTTCGAGGATGTTGTCGGTCGTAGAGGCACTGTGATCGGTCCCGAAGGTGAGGTCATTGTGTATGGGAGGGATCAGGTACGGCTGACGGCGCCCCTGACCAATCCTCCATCGTTGCGCGATTTCATCGCCTTCGAGGATCACATCGCGGCCACCTCGAAGAAACGTGGCCAGCCGATTCCTCCCGAATGGTACAAGGCGCCGGTCTATTACAAGGGGAATCATCGGACGATCATTGGCCCGGACCAGGATCTTTCATGGCCGCTCAATACGACCAAGCTGGATTATGAATTGGAGCTTGCCTGCGTGATTGGACGCACAGGCATCGATGTTTCAGAACGCGACGCCCCGGCCTACATCGCCGGCTACACGATCATGAATGACTTCAGTGCGAGGGACATCCAATTCCAGGAGATGGCCTGTCGGCTCGGTCCGGCGAAGGGGAAAGACTTCGCCACCGCCATCGGACCTTGCATTGTCACGCCCGACGACATTCCGGACCTCGCATCGCTTCACATGATTGCCCGGGTGAATGGAGATGTCTGGTCGAGCGGCCGGTTCGGGAGCATTCATTGGTCGTTCGGGCAAATGATTGAACATGTTTCACGGGGAGAAATGATGTATCCCGGCGATCTTCTCGGGTCGGGCACAGTTGGCGGCGGCTGTGGATTGGAACTCGACCGGTACCTCAAGCCGGGCGACATTGTCGAGCTGGAAATACAACCGATCGGAGTGCTGCGGACGCAGATAATCGCCAAGAGCGCCTGAAGGAGCACACACATGGTCACACCTTCCGTCGCGGACGCTTCGATACCGATCCTTCAAGACCTGGTGGATCGACACAGGAGACTGTACGAAGGTCCTGGGATTGACGCGAAGCTTGACGAGTTGAGCCGGGAAGGTTCTCCCGGCCAACTCTCTGCCAGGGACATCCATCGCCTGGTGCGCACGTCACGCGCGGTGTATTTCGACACCCATGTGGAAGTGGTGTCGGGTCATCATACGGCCACCTACGTACGTTTTGAGTCTATCGCGCGATTTCCCCAGTTACTGACGCTCATCGCACACGATATGGCGGAGTGGCTCGCCAGAACGTTCCAGACCGACCCGCTCGCAGGAATTGTGGCGACCTCATCCGATGCCCGGTTGCTCGCGGAGAACGTGCGGGAGCTACTAGGCGATCGCATGCCGCTTCGCATCGTTCTGACTCCCTTCAGCCGCGAAACCGGAAAAATTGGAACAGACGTTCCCCAGGGGACGATCCGGACGGGCGATCGGTTTGTCTCCTTGAACGATGTCACGACACGGGGAGTGTGTGTGCGCAAGCTGGGAACCGTCATCACGGACCATCGAGGCGAATTGGCGGGCATGATGGTGTTTGCCAGACGCGACAGCGGGCAATTTCCATTGATGGACGAGCTGACGGCGAAATACCCGTTCTATTTCAGCGCCGATTTCCACATGCCTCAATGGGACCCTTCGGAATGTCCCCCGTGCCAGAAGAAGATGCCGTTGCTGCAATGGAAGGATCTGCCGGAACTCTAAATTGACTCACCGGAAGGAGGAGCCCATGGACCTGGCCGCTGTCGCGAATGACCTCAGACGAAGCGACCTCCTCCAGATGTACTACTATCTCCGTCTCACCAGAACGTTGGAAGATCGGATCACGAACCTTTACCGGCAGGGCCGAATCGTCGGTGGCGTATATACAAGTCACGGAATGGAGGCAATTGCCGTCGGCTATGCTTCCGCCTTGGAGCCGGACGATGTCGTGGCTCCGTTTCACCGGGATATGGGGGCATTCTTGATCCGCGGATTTAGTCCCGGAGAGATCATTGCGCAATACCTCGGGAAACGCACCGGACCGACAAGGGGAAAGGACGGCAATGTCCACATGGGTGATCTCAAGCGACGAATGATCGGATTTGTCAGCCACCTCGCCGACAACATGCCGGTTGCGGCCGGCGTTGCGCTGGCGTTTAAGATCCGAGGTGAAGCGCGCGTCGCTTTTGCCGGTACCGGCGATGGGGGGACGAGTCGCGGCGATTTCCACGAAGCCATGAACTTTGCGGCGGTACGCAAGCTCCCGGTCGTGTTCTTTTGCACCAACAACCAATATGCCTACTCGACGCCCTTGCGGTATCAGATGGCGATTACGGATGTTGTCGAACGGGCGAAAGCTTACGGCATGCCGGGCGAGATCGTCGATGGCAATGACGTCGCAGCTGTCTATATGGCTTCCAAGCGCGCAATTGCCAAGGCGAGGGCAGGCGAAGGACCGACGTTCCTCGAATTCAAGACGATGCGCATGCATGGTCATTCGGAACATGACGCGGCGAAATATGTTCCGCGGGAATTGATTGAGGAATGGAAAGCCAAGGATCCGATCATGAAGGCGGAGCAGCTCTTGAAACGGCTGGGGCATGGCGATGAATCGTACTTTCAGGAGATAGGAGAACGTACCAAGAAGGAAATCGAGGCCGGAACGGAATTTGCGGAAGAGAGCCCGCTGCCCGAGGGGAAAGAGGTGCTGGAAGGGGTCTTCGCTACAGAGGAGGAAGTCCGGCCATGACGACAGCCACCGTTGCGAAAGAAGTCACCTATCTCGAAGCGATCTCGCAGGCCTTGGACGAGGAGATGAGCCGCGACGAGCGGGTGTTTCTCATGGGCGAGGACATCGGGATCTATGGCGGAGCCTTCAGGATCACCGAAGGATTCCTGCAAAAATTCGGCGAGTGGCGTGTTCTGGACACCCCACTCTCAGAGTCCGGTTTTGTGGGGGCGGCCATCGGGGCCGCGATGATGGGGTTGCGACCTGTTGTCGAGATGCAATTCGCCGACTTCATTTCCTGCGCCTTCGATCAAATTACCGAAGTCGCGGCAAAGAACCATTATCGGTGGGGCGCGGCCGTTCCGCTGGTGATCCGAGCTCCCTTCGGCGGGGGGGTACATGGCGGGCCCTTTCATTCTGAGTGCCCCGAAGGATGGTTCTTTCATTCGCCGGGCTTGAAGATCGTTGCGCCCAGTACTCCCTATGACGCCAAGGGATTGCTACTATCGGCGATTCGCGATCCCAATCCCGTGCTGTACTTCGAACACAAGTTTCTCTATCGGCGAATCAAGGCAGCGTTGCCGGAAGGGGAGTGGGTCGTGCCGATCGGCAAGGCTGATGTCAAGCGGCCCGGCAGCGACATTTCCGTCATCACCTATGGCGCTATGGTTCATGTGGCGCTTGAGGCGGCCGAGATCCTGGCGAAGAACGGGATTGAATTGGAAGTGTTGGATCTACGATCCCTCATGCCGCTCGACAAGGAAGCGATTTTCACCTCGGTCTGCAAAACCAGCAAGGCGATCGTGCTGCACGAGGACAATAAGACGGGCGGCATCGGGGCCGAGATTGCGGCGCTTCTGAGCGAGGAGTGTTTCAACCATCTTGACGGGCCGATTCTGCGTGTCACAGCGCCGGATACTCCGGTGCCGTTCAGCACGCCGCTCGAAGAATATTTTTTGCCGAAGGCGGCAGATGTGGTCGCAGCAGCCAAGAAGTTGGCTCTGTACTAACTCCTTTTGCGGCATGCTCGGGCTACGTGGAGGTGTCGTGGCGACAGATATCGTGATGCCTCAACTCGGGGAAAGCATCGCCGAAGGCACGGTCGTGAAGTGGCTGATCGGCCTGGGTGGGGCGGTGGAACGTGACCAGCCACTCCTGGAAGTCGAAACCGACAAAGTCGCGCTGGAGATTCCCTCACCGGCGACGGGAATCCTGACCGAGATCCTTGTATCTGAGGGGGAGATTGTACCGGTGGGGACGCTTCTGGCGAAGCTCGATGCCGAGCCGGTTGCCGGTGTGGTCAATCGTGTGGGAGGCGTCGTGGTGCGGCCGATGGAAGCTGTCCCCGAGGGCGAGAGACGTTTTTCGCCCGCCGTTCGACAGTTGGCGAAAGAACAGGGCGTAGATTTGTCCGCGGTCGTGGGAACCGGTGAGGGCGGACGAGTCACGAAAAAAGACGTGCTGGATACCGTCGCAAGAAGCGAGGCCTCAGGCCTCAGGCAGCAGGGTGTCGGGGACGAGGAGATCGTGCCGCTGACTCCCATGCGAAAGACCATCGCGGAACGAATGGTTGTCAGCCGACGCACCGCTGCGCACGTGACCACGTTCTTCGAGGCGGACTTCTCAGGCATCGCCAGATTTCGCGAGGGACGCGCGCTGACCTACCTGCCGTTTGTGATCAGCTCGGTAACTCGCGCCATGAAGGACCTGCCGATGTTGAATGCGTCCTGGAGCGATCGGGGCATAGCGATCAAGAAAGACATCCATGTGGGCATCGCGGTCTCGCTCGAAGAAGGGCTTCTGGTTCCGGTCATTCGTCATGCGGATCGGAAGGGGTTGAAACAGCTGGCTCACGAAGTGGCTGATCTGGCGGAACGAGCCAGGACCAAGCGACTATCTCCCGAAGAGGTCCAGGAGGGGACTGTGACGATTACGAACCATGGGGGGTTCGGAAGCCTTTTCAGCACGCCGATCATCAATCAACCGCAGACCGCCATCCTGGGAATGGGAACGGTGCAGAAGCGCGCCGTCGTGATCAACGACGCCATCGCCATCCGTCCGATGTGTTACCTGAGCCTGTCATTCGACCATCGGGTAATCGATGGTGCGACGGCCGATCGATTCATGTCGAAGATGAAGGGTTATCTCGAACAGAGTGACTGGGAGAAGTTCTCGTGATGCCACGACCACGAGGCTCCATCGTCAACGCGGTCCGACCGCCAACGGGCGCGTCGAGGCACAGACACAGATGACCATCGACGAGGTCAAGACAATCGGTGTGGTTGGCGCCGGACAGATGGGGCGGGGCATCGCACAAGTGATCGCTGGGGCGGGATGGAATGTCCTTTTGGTGGACGTGACGGAGGACTTGCTCGAGGAGGCGATCAGGAAAATCTGGCAAGGAGTCATGAAGGCGCTGGAGAAGGGCGCACTCGGGAGCGATCAGGCCGAAACAATCATGGCGCTCATTCGCCCAACGAGACGGATGGAACAATTACAGAAAGCCCAGGTCGTGATCGAGGCCATCCCCGAGGATCCGCTCATGAAACGTGAATTGTTTGCGCAATTCGGTCGAATCTGCGAACCGTCAACTCTGCTGGCCAGCAATACGTCTTCGATTTCGATCGCCTCCCTGGGAACGGCGTCGAAATTGGCGGGCCGGGTGCTGGGGATGCATTTCATGAATCCCGTTCCTGCTATGAGACTCGTGGAGATCGTGCGCGGGGTCGAGACATCCGAACATGCGATGCAGATGGCCCTCGGCCTGGTCTATCGCCTCGGGAAGACTCCGGTGCTGTGCAAGGATGTTCCGGGCTTTATTGTCAATCGCCTGTTGATACCCATGATCAATGAAGCCATTTTTGCCCTGGAGGACGGAGTCGCGTCTGCCGAGGCGATCGACCTGGCGATGGTGGAGGGAACCAATCATCCGGTCGGACCGCTGGCGCTGGCCGATCGCATCGGCCTGGATACGGTACATGCGATCTGTGAGGTGCTGCACCAGGATCTCGGCGATCCCAAGTTCCGCCCCTGCCCCTTGTTGCGGCAATACGTAGAAGCCGGCTGGCTTGGAAAAAAGAGCGGCCGTGGGTTCTATACTTATAACGAGCAGTCGGTCATGAGTGTGACCTGACCCTGACGTATCCGCCCAACTACCGGAGGATGTCCGTCATGTTTGAACGGAAATCTCGCTTCACTTCCCTCTCCGGCCACGAGATCGAACGCGTCTATACGCCCGAGCATTTGAAAGGCTGGGAGGCTGAGCAGGATCTCGGTCAGCCCGGCGCGTTTCCCTATACGCGCGGGATCTATCCGGCCATGTATCGGAGCCGGCTCTGGACCATGCGCCAATTTGCCGGATTCGGATCCGCAGAAGATACGAACAAACGGTTCACCTACCTGTTGCAGCAGGGCTAGACCGGCTTGAGTGTGGCCTTCGATCTTCCGACACTCATGGGCCTCGATTCGGATGATCCGGTGGCGCATGGCGAAGTTGGCTACTGTGGCGTGGCGATCTCGTCTCTCGCTGATATGGAGCGGCTGTTCGACGGCATCGCGCTCGATCAGGTGACCACGTCGATGACGATCAACGGGCCGGCCGCCGTGATCCTCGCCATGTATCTGGCGGTTGCGGAAAAGCGCGGCATTCCATTCGATAGGCTGGGAGGCACGATACAGAACGATATCCTGAAAGAATACATTGCCCAGAAGGAATGGCTTTTTCCGCCGTCGCCGCACATGCAGCTCATCGTTGACACGATCGCCTATTGCGCAACCAACGTTCCCAAATGGCATCCGATCAGCATCAGCGGCTACCACATTCGGGAGGCGGGCTCGACAGCGGTTCAAGAACTGGCCTTCACTCTGTACGACGGACTGACCTATGTGGAAGCAGCCGTGAAGTCGGGACTTGATATCGATGCGTTTGCGCCCCAACTGTCGTTCTTTTTCAATGTCCACAACGATGTGTTCGAAGAGATCGCCAAATTCCGCGCGGCGCGGCGTCTCTGGGCGCGGGAAATCGAGAGGCGCTACCACCCGAAGAATCCCCGTTCGCTCCAACTACGCTGTCATGCCCAGACGGCCGGCTGCTCCCTGACCGCCCAGCAGCCGATGAACAATGTGGTTCGGACCACGCTGCAGGCGTTCGCCGCGATCCTTGGAGGGACGCAGTCGCTGCATACCAACTCCATGGACGAAACACTGGCGTTGCCCACCGAGGAGGCCGTCAAGCTCGCGCTGAGGACACAGCAGGTCATTGCCGCGGAAAGCGAAACGGTCAATACCGTCGATCCATTGGGCGGCTCGTATTTCGTCGAAGCGTTGACGAATCGACTGGAGGAGGGGGCGCGGGACTATTTCCGCAGGCTCGACGAAATGGGCGGGATGATCAACGCGATCGAGCGCGGTTTTCCGCAACGGGAGATCCTGGAGGCGTCACAACAGTATCAGCGGGAGATCGAAAGGAAGGACCGCAGTATCGTTGGTGTCACCGATCATGTGGAGCCGGAGGTGCATTCAATCCCGATTTTGAAGATCGGACCGGAGGTGGAACAAGAACAGGCGGCGCGCCTATCGGATCTTCGGAAGGCACGCGACCCCTTCAAGATGGCCGGTTCACTGGAAGAACTGCAGGAGGCGGCCGCCTGTAGTCAGAACGTCATGCCCTATCTGATCGAAGCCGTCAAGGCGAAGGCGACCTTGGGCGAGATTTGCGCGGCGCTGAAGGAAGTGTTGGGGACGTATCGGGAGCCGGTAGTACTGTGATTGTCGCGGAGACGATGGAAGACTCCGCCAAGGCTGGGGATACCCTATGAAGCTCGGAGGATTTGAGATTCATCCCCTTACCGACGGCCGGTTCAGGCTAGATGGGGGCGCCATGTTCGGAGTTGTGCCAAAAGTCATGTGGCAGAACTGTTGTCCGGCGGACGACTTGAACCGCGTCCCTCTCAGTCTGACCTGTTTATTGATCAAGGCGCATGGAAGGAACATCTTGGTGGATACGGGACTCGGTGACAAGGACGACGCGAAGTTTCAGTCGATCTTTGCAATCGATCGTACGCCGACTTTGCGGGAGTCGTTGAGGCAG